>DASWUP010000160.1:0-9701 GCA_036401635.1 Steroidobacteraceae bacterium | reverse complement strand
TACCCCTTCACTGCCCAGCAGCTGCCCTGCCTCGTTGGCGGTGAGTTCGTGCGCCAGGGACGCACTTTCGAGAACATCAATCCGGTCAACGGCCGGGTCATGGCCACGGTCACCGAGGCGGATGCCGCGCTGGTCGATCGGGCCGTGCAGGCGGCGCGCAGCGCGCTGCGCGGCCCCTGGGCGCGCCTGTCGATCCCGGAGCGCTGCGCGTTGTTGCGCAAGGTGGCGGAGCGCATCGAGCAGCGTTTTGCCGAGTTCGTGAGCGCCGAGATCACCGACACCGGCAAGACACTGCAGCAGGCGAGCTCGATCGACATCCCGCGTGGCGCGGCGAACTTCCGCACTTATGCGGATCTGGCGCTGGCGCGGGGATCCGAATGCTTCGAGATGGGCACGCCGGATGGCCGCGGCGCGCTCAACTACTCGGTGCACAAGCCCGTGGGCGTGGTGGCGGTCATTGCGCCCTGGAACCTGCCGTTCCTGCTCATGACCTGGAAAGTGGCGCCGGCGCTGGCGTGCGGGAATACGGTGATCGCCAAGCCCTCGGAGGAAACGCCCTCCTCAGCGGCACTGCTCGCCGAGGTGATGCACGAGCTCGGTGTACCGCCGGGCGTGTTCAATCTGCTGCACGGTTTCGGGCCGAAGTCTGCCGGTGAGGCACTCGTCAGACACCCCGATGTGAATGCCATTGCCTTCACGGGCGAGTCTGCGACCGGGTCGGCCATCATGAAAAGCGCCGCCGACTCGGTGAAGGCGCTGTCTTTTGAGCTCGGCGGCAAGAACGCCGCGCTGGTGTTTGCGGATGCGGACTTCGAAGCGGCGCTCAGCGGCACCATGCGCTCGGTGTTCGCCAACTGCGGGCAGGTGTGTCTGTGCTCCGAGCGTGTGTACATCGAGCGTCCGATCTTCGAGCGCTTCGTGGCGGCGCTCGCGCAGCGGGCGCGACAGCTGAAAATCGGCGGGCCCTATGAGGGTGCGGACATGGGACCGCTGATCTCGCGCGCGCACCGCGACAAGGTGCTGTCCTATTACCGCCTGGCGCACGAGGAGCACGGCGAGATCGTGTGTGGCGGCGGCGTGCCGTCCTTTGGCGATGAGCGCGACCGCGGCGCCTTTATCGAGCCGACGATTATCCGCGGCCTCTCCGAGGATGCGCGCTGCGTCAAGGAGGAGATCTTCGGTCCCGTTTGCCACGTGGCGCCGTTCGATTCCGAAGAACAGGCGGTGCAGATGGCGAACGACACCCGCTACGGGTTGGCCGCCGCCGTGTGGACTTCGAGCCTGCAGCGCGCCCATCGCGTGGCGCGCCAGATGGAAGTCGGCATTGCCTGGGTCAATGACTGGTTTCTACGTGATCTGCGCACGCCCTTCGGCGGCGTGAAACTTTCCGGCATCGGCCGCGAGGGCGGGACGCATTCGCTCGCCTTCTTCTCCGAACCCATGAACATCTGCGTGAAGCTTTAGGGGCGCCGCTGTGGGATGTACCGCAATGGGATGTAGCGCATGAGCGCAGGCGAGGGAGCGGGTGCCAGTGCGGGCGCCAACAGTGCCGTGGTCCCGGGCAAGGCCGCACCGCGCGGGACTTTTCCGCACTTTCGCCGCGCCGGTGATTTCATTTTCGTCTCGGGGACCAGCGCCCGGCGGGCCGACGATTCCATCGCCGGGGCGGAGCGCGATGGCGGCGGGCGGCCGATGCTCGACATTCGCGCGCAGACGCGCGCGGTGCTGGAGAACATCCGGGACATTCTCGCCAGTGCGGGCGCGAACCTCACCGATGTGGTCGAAGTGAGCACCTATCTGATCAACATGGCGGACTTCAACGGCTACAACGAGGTCTACAGCGAGTTCTTCGACTACCAGGGTCCGGCGCGCACCACCGTGGCGGTGGCGCAGCTGCCGCACCCGCAGTTGCTGATCGAGATCAAGGCTGTTGCCTATCGCCCGGCGGGCACAGCGGGCGGCGCACGGCCATGAGCGCGGCCCGGCAAGGAGACCCCATGAGGATGGTCGACATTCATACACACTTCTTGCCGCGCACCTGGCCGGATCTCGCCGCGCGCTATGGCACGCCGGACTGGCCGTGGATGAAACAGACCTGTGCGGACCAGGCGATGGTCATGGTCGGCGATAAGGAGTTTCGCCCGGTCACTTCCGCGTGCTGGGACGCGGCGGTGCGCCTCGAGGCCATGGATCGCGACGGAGTGGACGTGCAGATCATGTGCGCCACGCCGCTGCTGTTTTCCTATCACCGTCCGCCGGCGCAGGGGCTCGAGTGCGCACGCCTGTTCAACGATGCCGCGCGCGAGATCTGCGCGCGCGCTCCGCGGCGGCTGAAGTCCCTGTGTCAGGTGCCGCTGCAGGACACCGATCTTGCCTGCCGGGAGTTGAGCCGGGCGATGGCCGAGGGTCACATCGGCGTGCATATCGGCAACCACGTGGGCGCGCGCGACCTCAACGACGAGGGGATCATCACCTTCCTGCAACACTGCGCCGCCGAGGGTGCGGCGGTGTTCGTGCATCCCTGGGACATGATGGCGCAGGAGCGCATGTCGAGGTACCAGCTCCCGTGGCTGGTGGCGATGCCGGCAGAAACGCAGCTGTCGATCCTGTGGCTGATCCTGTCGGGCGCCATCGAGCGCCTGCCGCGCTCGCTGAAGCTGTGCTTCGCGCACGGCGGCGGCAGCTTTCCGTATCTTCTCGGGCGTGTCGACAACGCGTGGCGCAACCGCGATATCGTGCGCGAGGACTGCCCGCGTGTGCCGTCCTCCTACCTCGATCGGTTCTATGTCGACTCCGCGGTGTTCAACGCCGATGCACTCGCGTTCCTGGTCAAGATCATGGGCGAGGACCGCGTGATGCTCGGTTCCGATTATCCCTTCCCGCTCGGGGAGCAACGGGTCGGCAGCCTCATCCGCTCGCACGAGGCCCTGCCGGCGCCGACCCGCGAGAAGCTCCTGCACGCCAACGCCGCGGCCTTCTTTGGCCTCGATGCCGGGCGCGCCGCGGTAAGCGGCGCACGGCCCGCGCGCCGCAGCGCCTGAGCCGCGCGGGACTGCCCGCGCGAACGTCACGCACGGCGCGGGTAGCTGCTCCGGCGGACCCGCTATGATCCGCACCCCGGTCCCGACACGCGAAAGAGCGGTGCATGACCTCGGTACGACTCGAGCGCTGGATCGCGCGCAAATTCCGCTTGCGCCACGTCGAGCTGATCGCCGAGCTCTATGAGTGCCGCAGCATCCTCAAGGCCTCCAGGCGCCTGAATCTCACCCAGCCGACCGTCACCAAGGCGTTGCAGGACGTCGAGGCGACGCTCAACCTGCGCCTCTTCGAGCGCACCAACCGCGGGCTCGAGCCGACGCCGTACGGGGAGATCTTCGCGCGGCACGCCAAGATCGTGCTCGCGCAGCTGCGGCACGCGGCCGAGGAGCTGGAAAACCTGCGCGTCGGCTATAGCGGCAAGGTCACGGTGGGCACGCTGCTGGCCGCTTCCGCCAGCATCCTGCCCGATGCGATTGCGCTGCTGAAGAAGGAGCGCCCCGCTGTCGCCATCAGCGTCATGGTCGGCACCTACGACATCCTCGTGCCGTCGCTCCTGGTCGGCGATCTCGACATGGTGCTCGGACGCTTGCCCGAGGAGGGCCGCAGGAGCGAGCTGCTCTACGAAGAGTTCTACGCCGAGCCGATCTGTCTGGTGACCCGGCCCGGACACCCGCTGCTGCGCAAGCGGCGCCTCGGGCTGCGCGACCTGGTGAACGAGGCGTGGCTGCTGCCCCTGCCGGAGACCACGCTGCGGCGTCAGGTCGAGCGCGCGTTCCTCGAGGCGAACGCACCGCTCCCGAAGAACGTGATCGAATCCGTGTCGATCCTCACCAATCGCGTGTTACTGCGCAAATCCGACTGCATCGGTGTGATGCCCTATCACGTGGCGCTCGATGACGTGGAGCACGAGCTGCTGGCGATCCTGCCGGTGAAGCTCAAATCCATCGAAACTCCGGTGGGCGCGATCCTGCGTGCGCCGGGCAACCTGCCGCCCGCGGCGCGGGCGCTGCTCGAGTGTCTGCGGCTGGCGGCCAAGCAGGTGCCATCGCCACGGCTGTGAGGGTGTCGGGCAGGGCGCCAGTGCCGCCGAGCCACCAAAGTTGCTAGCGACTTTTCCCCGGCAGGGATCGGGGTGGCGGCGCGGCCGCGCCCGGCTGCTGCCTGCGAAACTGGCGCTGCACCAGTCGCAGGGCGAGCCCGCAGAACAGCGCCACCAGGGCCACTGCGGCCACCGGCGCCGCCAGCGCCAGGAGCGAAACGAGCAGCGCGGCGCCGAGCTCAGCCGTGGCGAGAACATGATTGCCGAGGCCGCCGGTCATCAGCGTCGATTTGGCCCGCAGCACCGCCGTCAGGCTCTGGGTGAGCCCCGCGGCGCCCCCTCCGGCGATGACGGCAGTCGTCCATTTCACCATCGGCGGCAGGTCGGTCAGCACCGCCGCGGATACCACCGTGCCCGCAAGGAGCGCCGCGGGCGTCGCCAGCGCATCGAGCAGGTTGTCCACGCCCGGAAGGTAGTACGCGAAGATTTCGAGCAGCGCCGCGACGCTCAGCATCACGAGCGCGGCCGTGCTTCCGAGCCAGGCGAAGCCGCTGCTGAGGGTGAGATGACCGCTGTAGGCCGCCACGCTCATCACCAGCATCGGCAGGAACACTCTGAAGCCGACCGCGGCCGCCAACCCAACACCCAGGGCGATGGAAAGGGCGAGATCAGCCCCCGCGATGTGCGGCATGGGAAGCATCCCGCTTACGATAGGAGCCGCCGACACGCCTGTCGAGCTTAGTGCCGGCATTGACCGCACGGCTCTCGCGGGCGACGATCCCCACACCGATGCTCGCCTTCGTAAGGGAAGTGGGACGATCGCTCGCGCGCTGCGAGCTCACCTATCTCGCGCGGGCCGCAATCGATGTATCGCGCGCGCAGCATCAGCACGCACGGTATGTCGCCGAGCTGAGCGCACTCGGGTGCCGCCTCGAGTGGTTGCCCCCGCTCGCCGAACATGCCGACGGCGTATTCGTCGAGGATACCGCGGTGCTGCTTCCCGAGGTCGCCGTCATTACGCGTCCCGGTGCCGCCTCACGTCGCGATGAAGTCGAGACCGTTGCCACGGCGCTCGCCCGGCACGCTGCCGTGCGGCGCGTGACCGAACCCGCCTGCCTTGAGGGTGGTGATGTACTGCATATCGACCGCACGCTCTATGTCGGGGCCTCGGGCCGCACGAACGCGGCCGGAATTGCGCAGCTCGCCGAGGCGCTGCAGCCCTTCGGCTACGCCGTGCGCCAGGTGGTAGTGCGCGGTTGCCTGCACCTGAAGAGCGCCGCCACCTTTATTCCGCCGAACACCCTTTTGGTCAACCCCGCCTGGGTCGACCCAGCGGCGTTCGATGTGGGCGCGGTGATAGCGGTGGACCCGGAGGAGGCCTACGCGGCCAACACCCTGACGCTGCGCGGGCTCACCCTGGTGAGCGGCGCCTATCCGCGCACGCAGCAGCGCCTGCAGGCGGCCGGAATCCTCACGCGTGCCGTGGACGTGAGTGAACTGCAAAAGGCCGAAGCGGCGCTCACCTGCATGAGCCTGCTGCTCGAGCCGGCTGCCGCGCTCAGCTCACAGTAACGGCACGCAACGCCTCGAGGAACGAAGTCACTTCGGGCTCCGTCCCGATCGTGATCCGGCACCAGTTCTGGTACGGTGGAAAGAGCCGGCCGACGAGGATGTTGCGCGCGCCCATGAGCTCGGTGAATCGCGCCAGCGGCATACCCGTGTCGAAGAACACGAAATTGCCCTGCGGCTCTGCGTACCTGAGTCCCAGGCGCGCCAGTTCGGTGGTGATGCGGGTGCGGCTCGCCAGGATCCGGCGGCGGCAGTCGGCGATAAAAGCATGATCGGCGAGACTGGCGCGCGCCGCGCGCACCGCGAAGATGTTCGGCGTGGATGTGCGGGCTGCTGCCAGCGCGGCAGCAATGTCCGGCCTGGCGATCGCGTACCCGCAGCGCAGACCCGCCATGCCATGGATCTTGGAAAATGTCCTGAGCACGACCACTCGATGGTTGGTCTGAACCAGGTCTGCGACCGAACCCACCTCAGTTCCGACCGTGAAGTCCATGTACGCCTCATCGACGATGGTAATGACGCGCTCGGGTAGCGCCGCCACGAAGGCGCGTACTTCGGATGCGCTCAGCGCCGTGCCGGTGGGATTGTTGGGATTGCAGATGTAGATCGCGCGTGTGCGCTCGGAGATGGCTGCGCGCATGGCCGGCAGATCGTGACGCAGCCTTGCATCGACCGGTACAAATTTCAGCGTCGCGCCGCGCAGGCTCGCGTATTCCGGCAATTCCGCGTAGGTGGGCTGCGCTGCGATGATCTCCCCAGCGTCACGCCCACATAACAGACCGAGCGCGCACAGCAGCTCACCGGAGCCGGTACCGGTAACGATGTAATCGGCGCCGATCCCTTCGTGTTTGGCGAGCGCCTCGACGAGATCCTGCATCTCGGCATCCGCGGGATAGCGGCAGCCTTCTGCGATCGCCCGGCTCACGGCGAGCCGGGCCGCCGGGGATGGTCCGTAGGGATTCTCATTCCAACAGAGCACGATGGGCTTACCGCCGCGGGCCCTCTCCTCGCCGGCGGCGCGCAGCGCCGCACCCGGTCCTGCGAGAAGGAGCGCGGAGGCGGTCAACAGGTCACGGCGGCTTAAGGTCATGGTCGGTGCTCCTGATTCTTACGGAGGCCAAAATACACCGCGGGCGTGAGCACGGCTACGCGCACGCGCCACACCGGCGCGCGCACCTGTCCAGCTGTGCTATTTTCGTAGGCGGCGCAGCGAAATGGATTTCAAGGCGAGCCCTCATGCATGACCTGCGGATCGGCGCGGCAGACCTCCTCGCTATTCTGAAGCCCGACAGCTTCATCGGAGCCACGCTCTACCTCTTCTTTTTCGTGCTGGTGGCGCTGCTGCTGGCACGCGCGCTGCGGGTAGCGGTGCGCTCGGCCATGACGCGCCACGGCAATCTCGACCGCACGACCATCAGTTTTCTGCAGCAGGTAGGCACGGCGGCGATCTGGGTGATCATGCTCATCCTGTACGCGCACCTGATCCCGGTGCTGCGCTCGATGGGCACCGCGCTGCTGACGGGCGTGAGCATCGCTTCGGTCGTGATCGGTCTTGCCGCGCAAAGCACACTGGGGAATCTCGTGGCGGGGGTCTCGATCACGATCTACCGGCCCTTCCGTCTGGGCGACACGCTGCAGGTTGCCGCGCCGACCGGAACCGAAGTCGGCAACGTTGCAATGATCTCGCTAGGCTATACCACGCTGCGCACCAGCGAGGGGCGACTAGTCGTCCTTCCCAACAGCATTGCCGCAAGCCAGGTCACCATCAACCTGAGCAACGCCCGCGCGCCCGCGCCGATGTCCGTCGTCATTCGCGTGAGCCGCGAGATCGACGTAACCTCCGCACGAGAGCTGGCACAGCGCGTCGCCAGGGAGGTGGTGGGTGAAGGGGTGGTTACGGGCTGCTTTTTGACCAAGATCGAGGCCGCGAGCGCGGTGTTGGAGCTGCGAATCCAGGCGCCGGCCGCGGCGGCCGGGGACGAGCTGCGATCGCGATTGATATCGTCACTGGCGCGGCGCTTCGCCGAAGCGGGGTTTGATTCGCAAGGCCCGGAGCGCCCGAGTTTTTCGGCGTAGCCGCCCTGGCGTGGACACAGGTCAAGACGCGACGCTAGACTCCCGGCCGTGGCTCCTACGCAACGATCGTTAAGTCTCAAGATCGGCGGGCCCGGCGAACTCTTGCTGGAGCGCGCGGACGGCAGTCAGCGCTCCATTCATCCGTTGTGGCTGCGTGAGCGCTGCAAGGATCCGGCCAGCATCGATCTGAAGACGCAGCAGCGCCTGCAAGATCCGTCCGACTTCGATCCTGATTTGAAGGTGGTGGCGGTGTCGCAGCCGTTGCCTGGTATTTACAAGCTCAAATTCAGCGACGGCCATGAAGCGAACTTCAGCGCCGAGGAGATCCTCGCGGAAGCCTCGCTGGCACCCAACAGCCACGATTGCCCGGCGCCGCGCCTCTGGGACGGCACGCTCGCCGATGCGCCCAGGGCGCGCTGGCGCGCCGATCCGGGCGAGGCCGAACTGACGTCCTGGCTGGAAGCGTTTTTGACTTTCGGCTTCGTGATCCTCGAAGGCGTGCCCGCCGAGCCCGGCATGGTGCTCAAGGTGGGTTCGATGTTCGGCTTCACGCGTGAGACGAATTTTGGCGCGTTGTTCGACGTGCGCTCAACACCAAATCCCAACGACCTGGCTTACACATCGCTCTATCTCGATCCGCACACCGATAATCCCTACCGCACGCCCGTGCCCGGGATTCAGCTGCTGCATTGCCTGGTAAATGAGACAAGCGGTGGTCTTTCGACCCTGGTGGATGGCTTTGCCGTGGCGCAAGTCCTGCGTGAACGGCATCCACAGGCGTTCGAGATTCTCGCCAGCACACCGGTGCGGTTCAAATACATCGACGTCGATGTCGAGCTGACCGCGAGTGCGCCGCTCATCGAGCTGGACGTCACCGGTGATGTCAGGGCCATCCACTTCAGCCCGCGGCTGGATTTCGTGCCGCTGTTTGCGCATGAGCGTCTCGATGCCTACTACCGGGCGCGTCAACTGTTCGACCACCGCCTGCGTGCGCCGGATTTTGAGCTCCGGTTTCTGCTGAAGTCCACCGATCTGGTGATGTTCGACAATTGCCGGCTGTTGCACGGGCGCACCGGCTTCAATCCAGCCGAGGGCCTGCGTCATCTGCAAGGCTGCTACATCGATATCGACGGACCACGCAGTCTTTATCGCGTGCTGCGCCGCCGCCGCCGCGGTCAATCCGCCGAAGTGAGACGCAGCGCGTGAGCCGGATCGTCAGCTTTCGGCAGATGCAGCACGGCACGAAGGAGGACTACCTCCTGCTGGATGAGTCGGAGGGTAAGTATGCCGCCGGCCTGGGCGAGCGCGTGCTCGAGAACTTACGTAAGCTCGATCACTCGCTCGAAGGCTATCCCATCAGCCGCCTGCAGCATTGTCTTCAGGCCGCGACGCGCGCGATGAGGGACGGCGCGGACGAAGAAATGATCGTGGCGGCGCTGATTCACGACATCGGCGATGAGCTTGCGCCCTATAACCATGCCGAAGTGGCTGCGGCGATCCTGCGCCCCTACGTGCGCCCGGAAGTGACCTGGATCGTGGCGCAACACGGTCTGTTCCAGAACTACTACTACGTGCATCACTTCGGCGGCGATCGCAACGCTCGCGAGCGCTGGCGCCACCATCCGTGGTACGAGGCCTGCGCGCACTTCTGCGCGGCCTGGGATCAGTGCTCCTTCGATCCCGACTATCCGACTGAAGAGCTCGTCACCTTCGAACCCATGCTGCGCCGGATCTTCGCGCGCACACCGCACGATCCGCGCTATTTCTCCGACCATTCAGGGGACTAGTGCACCGTCGCCGATCGTGGTTCCACTGGGCTCGTAGCCGGCACGGGGATGGTTGAAGGATCCAGCCCGAAGCGCGCCCCGCTGCTCAGGTGTGACCGCTGGTCGTCTTGATGCGGCTCCGGCCTCGAGCCCATCTAACGAGTGTCTGAACGGCGGAACCCTCGTACATGTCCTTGGCAGACCTGACATGC
>DASWUP010000159.1:0-1549 GCA_036401635.1 Steroidobacteraceae bacterium | reverse complement strand
AGTGTGCAGGTGGAAGCGCAGCCGCTCGCGAAGCTCGCCGGCGTCGTCCTGCAGGTGATCATCGGCGACGCGCTGAAAACCGTGTTCGCGCAGCGCGCTGACGATCGCGTAGGCGTTGGAGCGCCGTACCTGGTGCGCAAGCACCGGCTCGCCGGGCTCGATCAGCTCGTTGCCGGTGGAGATGACGACGAGCATGGGCTGACTGCTGACGCGGATACGCGCCATGCCGGCGGAGGCGGCGATGGCGATCTCCGGGGCGCGCAGGCGCTGGCCGGCGGATATCAGTAGCGCGCCCTGGCGCGTATCGCTGCCGCGCCGATGGACATGCTGCCAGATGTCGGCGCGCGCATTGGCGGTGAGTGCGGCCTGGCCGCGCGCGACGGCGAGATCTTCCACCGCCACCACGCTGTCGCACCCCGACGGCAGCACCGCCCCGGTCATCACTTGGATGCAGTTGTGCGGCGCATCGAGCGCGAGCGGCGGATCACCGGCCGCCTGCGTCGCCTGGATGCGGAAGGAGCGCGTTCCGGCGCTGACCGCCTGGCTCGCGAGCGCCACGCCGTCCATCGCCACGCGATCGAACGGCGGCTGATCACGCTCTGCGTAGATGTTCTCGCGCAGCACCGCGCCGGCGCACTGCGCGAGAGGCAGGGATTCGATCGGCAGGCACTGCAGGTGCTGTCCGATCAGCTGGTCTGCCTCGGCCGGCGTGAGCACTCAGCCCTTCTTGTCGGCAGTCCTGGCTTTGTAGACCTTGACCTGCTCGTTGAAGCGGTCGGCGACGGCCTGCTCCTGGTCGACGGCTGCATTGTGCTTCTGCGCCTCGACTTTCTGCATGTCTGCCTTCTGTGCGGGTTTCAGCTGGTCACCGGCCTTGGCGATGGTGGTCTCGAGTTCCTTGTCAATGCACGCGACGTACTCGTCGATCGCCTTTTGGTATTCCTTGACGGTTTTCTGTCCCGCGAGCATGTCTTCGAGGGTCGCGCTGGCGCCGTCCGGGAGTTTGCCCGGTGCCGCCGGATAAGAGCAGTCCGCATACACCGGTCCCACCAGCGTGAGCGCTGCGGTGAATGTCATTGCCAGAAGTGCCTTCATAAGCCAGGTCCTGAAACCGGTGGATCGGACCGCTATCTTAAGAGGCGTACGGGAGGTAAGGCTACTTCAACCGTGCAGCGCCGCGCTCGCGGCGGGAGGGGCCGCGCGGCGGGCACCGGAAGCACTGCCGGGCATGGTCGTTCACTACGCCGACGGCCTGCAGGAAGGCGTACACGATGGTGGTGCCGACGAAGCGAAAACCGCGCTTCACGAGGTCCCGGGAGAGGGCGTCGCTCAGGGGCGTGCGCGCCGGGAGCGCGCCGCGCGGACGGTTCACGAGGGGCTTGTCGCCGGCGAATGACCACAGGTAGCGGTCGAAGGAACCAAACTCGCTCTGCACAGCAAGGAAGGCCTGCGCGTTGCTGACCGTGGCGTCGATCTTCAGGCGATTGCGCACGATGCCCGTATCGCGCCGCAGTTGTGCGCGGCGACGCGCGTCGAAGCGCGCCACTTT
>DASWUP010000158.1:0-1665 GCA_036401635.1 Steroidobacteraceae bacterium | reverse complement strand
ACCTCGGTGGACCCGCAGCGTGGGACGGCGCTGCTGTTCGGGCGCTTCATCTCGCGCGAGCGCAATGAGCCGCCCGACATCGACATCGATTTCGAGTACGAGCGGCGCGAGGAGGTGCTGCAGTACGTTTATGGCAAGTACGGTCGCGAACGTGCCGCGCTCGCCGCGACGGTCATCATGTACCGGTCGCGCAGCGCGCTGCGCGACCTCGCCAAGGTCTTTGGTCTCGGGGCCGCCGAGAGCGGCCGGCTCGCGAGAGTCATGCAATGGTGGGATGGGAGCGCCGCGATCCCGCAACGGGTGCGCGAGGCCGGTTTTGACCCTGACAGTCCCTGGCTCGCGCGTCTGCTGCCGCTCGCGAACGAACTGGTGAGCTTCCCCGGCTTTCCACGCCACCTGTCGCAGCACGTCGGTGGCTTCGTGATCTCGGCAGGCCTGCTCGAGGAGCTGGTGCCCATCGAGAACGCGGCCATGCCCGAGCGCACCGTGGTGCAGTGGGACAAGGACGACCTCAACGATCTGGGGCTGCTGAAAGTTGATCTGCTGGCGCTGGGGATGCTGACGGCGCTGAAGCGCGCGTTCACGCTCGTTAATGACTACCGCGGCACCCGCCACGCGCTCGGTGAGCTGCCCGCCGAGGATCCGCGGGTGTACGCCATGATCTCGCGCGCCGACACGATCGGCGTGTTCCAGATCGAGTCGCGCGCGCAGATGGCCATGCTGCCGCGCCTGAAGCCGCAGTGTTACTACGATCTCGTCATCGAGGTCGCGATCGTGCGGCCGGGCCCCATCCAGGGCGACATGGTGCATCCGTATCTGCGGCGCCGCTGCGGCGCGGAGGCGGTGGAGTATCCGGGCGAGGAGGTGCGCGAAGTGCTGTATCGCACGCTCGGAGTCCCTATCTTCCAGGAACAGGTGATGCAGATTGCGATCGTCGCCGCGGGCTTCTCGCCCGGGGAGGCGGACGCGCTGCGCCGCGCGATGGGCGCCTGGAAGAGGCGCGGCGGACTTGATCCGTTCCGCGAGCGGCTGCTTCAGGGCATGCGCGCCAAGGGGTACCCGGAGGAGTTCGCGCAGCGCATCTACCAGCAGATGCTCGGTTTTGGTGAGTACGGTTTTCCTCAATGTGTTGTAGGTGACACACGAGTAGTGGACGCTGAGTCGGGGCGATGGCTAAGCATCGATGAAATCGTATCCGGTCGTGTCCAACTGGAGACCACGATTGCGTGCGACGACAATTTGCGCTTGCGACGACGCAGGGTTCTTACGGTCAGGGCAAGTGGAGTAAAACCCGTATGGCGGCTGCGGACTGCTCTAGGCCATACGATTGTTGCGACGGCGGAGCATCCTTTCCTGACCATGGAAGGGTGGCTTCAGCTCGGCAAGCTGCGAGTAGCAGCGTATGTTGCGGCAGCGCGTTCGGTACCGGTATGCGGTCGCCGCCGCTGGCCACGTCATCAAGTCCTGGTTCTTGCGGATTTGATCGCCGAAGGGAATCTATGCTATCCGAACACGTTTTATTTCTATACCACTGCGTCGTGGCACTGCGAGGAGTTCGTGCGGGCGGTCGAGCGGTTTCCAAATACCCGCGCAGTCATCGAGCGTAACAGAAGTTGTTTCTCGGTACGCGTTCGACGCATCAATCGAACCCGTCCCGCGGGCGCC
>DASWUP010000157.1:0-2509 GCA_036401635.1 Steroidobacteraceae bacterium | reverse complement strand
TCGTCGCCGTGGATCGCGTGAACCAGGCCAAATCGGCAAAAGACATCCGGCAGGCAGAAATTCTCATCGAGGCACTCGCAGCAAAGCGCCCGGTCGAGTTGGCGGAAGCCTGGAAAACCGCCTCGGCCGCGGGCAGGCAGTGGCGCAAGAAACTGCAGGCCGGCCAGGCCCGTCTTGCGCCCGAGGCGCAAGCGATGCTCATGGACACCGTGAAGCGCAGCGAACGGAGGTGATGTCGCTCGCGGGTGTCCTTCAAGGGCGCCTAAGATTTCGCTGGTAGGCCTAATCGCTCTCACATTTCGCGTCGCGCTGTCTTCAGCCCCTGAGGCGCGTGACCTTGCGGGGCTTCTTTGCTGGGTTTCGCGTGCGGTGAGTGAGTCCATCGCGCCAGCGGCAACGACGTCACGGTAACCGTGCTCGCAGTGAAACACGGACAGGTGCGCATCGGCGTCACCGCGCCACAGAACATCCCGGTGCATCGCGAAGAGATCTACGCGCGCATCGCCACGCAAAGGCTCTCAGCCTCGCCCCGGCACATCGCAGCCGCAACCATCGAAGCCTAAAGCGCTGATGGACGGAAAATTCCCTGGCCTGCTCTCTTGCTATTGTACTAGTGCGCTAGTACATTAGCTTCATGAAAGCCCACGAAAACATCACTCCGCGCCAGGAAGCGCTCGCCGAGCGAAACCTATGCGTCGCGCTCGCCGCGCTTAAGACACCGGAAGAAGTACGCGCGTTTCTCCGCGACCTCTGTACCCCGGCGGAGATTCAGGCTATGGCCGACCGCTGGGCCGTGGTCGATCCGCTCGAGCGCTCCCTCCCCTATCGCGAGATTCATCGCCTGACGGGCGTGAGCGTCGCGACCATCGGACGCGTGGCGCGTTTCTTAAGGGGGGGGAACGGGGGCTACGCGACCGCAGCGCGCCGCCTTGGGCGAGAGCTCGCTCCCGGCGTCGAAAGCCCCCGGCATGGATGAGCCGCGACTCAAGCTCGCGGTGCAGAAGTCGGGCCGCCTCACCGATCCGTCGCTGGATCTGCTTGCGCGCTGTGGGCTCAAGCTCTCACGCGGCAAGGATCAGCTCATGGGCTTCGGCGAGAACATGCCGCTCGACGTGCTCTTCGTGCGCGATGACGACATCCCGGATCTGGTGCAGGAGGATGTGTGCGACCTCGGGCTGGTCGGACTTAACGTACTCGAGGAGAAGCGCCTGGAGCTCGCCGCCCGCGGCCATCCGCCGCGCTTCTACCCGGTGCGGACGCTGGATTTCGGCCGCTGCCGTCTGTCACTCGCGATTCCCTCGGATGCGTCCTGGGACGGACTCGCCAGCGTGCGCGGTAAGCGCATCGCGACCACCTATCCTTACCTCCTCGAGCGCTTCCTGCGCGAGCGCGACCTGACTGCCGAAATCGTCACGCTGTCGGGCGCGGTGGAGATCGCGCCGCGCTTAGGGCGTGCGGACTTGATCTGCGACCTGGTCGCCACCGGCTCCACCTTGCAGGCGAATCACCTGCGTGAAGTGGAAACACTGCTCGAAAGTCATGCCGTCCTGATCCGCACTCCCTTGAGGTTGCCCGCGGAAAAAGATGCGTGGGTCGAGCGGCTTTTGCAGCGGATCGAGGGCGTACAGCAGGTGCGCGAGAGCAAGTACATCATGCTGCACGCACCCCGTAGCGCGCTGCCGGAGATCCGAAAACTCCTACCCGGGTCGGAGTCTCCGACCATTATTCCGCTGGAAGGTTTCGCCGACCGGGTCGCCGTGCACGCGGTGTGCCGCGAGAACGTGTTTTGGGAGACCCTCGAGGGCTTGAAGCACGCCGGCGCCAGTGCACTCCTCGTGCTCCCAGTCGAGAAGATGCTCGCCTAACGCGTATGCGTATCCTCGACTGGGAAGCGCTCGACGAGGGCGAGCGGCGGGCGGGGCTGGCACGCCCGAACCTTGAGGCGCGTTGCGAGTTCACGCGTGCGGCGCTGGATGCTATCGACGCCGTGCGTGCCTCAGGCGACGAGGCCCTGCGCGAGCTCACGCGGCGCTTTGATGGCGTGGAGCCGCAGACGCTTGCGGTGTCGAGCGCAGAATTCGCACAGGCGCGCGGCGCGTTGACCGGGGCGCAGATCGCCGCACTCCAACGCGCCATCGCCAACGTGCGCGCCTTCCACACGGCGCAGTGGCCGCAGCCGTTGGTACTGGAGACTGAACCTGGCGTGCGCTGCGAGCAGCTCATCCGGCCCATCAGGGCGGTGGGCCTCTATGTGCCGGCGGGGAGCGCACCCCTGCCTTCCACCGTGATCATGCTGGCGGTGCCGGCGCTCATCGCCAGTTGTCCCACGCGAATCCTGTGCACGCCGCCTGCGCGCGATGGTCACGCTCATGCGGCGGTGCTCGTCGCGGCGCAGCTGTGCGGCATCGACGCCGTCTTCAAAGTCGGCGGAGCTCAGGCGATTGCCGCACTCGCCTACGGCACGCAGAGCATCCCTAAGGTCGACAAGATCTTCGGTCCCGGCAACGCC
>DASWUP010000156.1:0-2210 GCA_036401635.1 Steroidobacteraceae bacterium | reverse complement strand
CTGCTTGCCGGGGTGGCTGCCGCTGCGCGCCCTGCGGAGCGTATGATTGCCCGCCGAAGCCGGCGTTCAGTTCGTGTGCCGCGTGAGGGCCAATCGCAATGTCAGTAGCGCGAATCGCAGGGATACTCCTTCTTGCATGTGTATTCAGCCAGGGGCTTACTGCGGTGCCGCAGATGATGCAGGCGGCTGCGATCGATCATGCCGGCGGCCCGGAAGTCATTACCCTGCACACACTGCCGGTCCCGAAACCCGCTGCGCATGAAGTGCTGATCGCCGTGCACACCGCGGGTGTCGGAATCTGGGACGCGAGCCTTCGGCAGCATCCCGAGAGCATCAAGCATTCCCACTTTCCGCTCGTGCTCGGGACCGACGCTGCCGGCATTGTTGCGGCGGTGGGAGCCAAAGTGCGTGGGCTCAAGGTCGGTGACCAGGCCTACTCGTATAGCTGGGACAATCCCAAGGGGGGCTTCTACGCGGAATACGTCGCAGTGCCGGCGGAGCGCGTCGGACATGTCCCGCGGGGACTCGGCCTAAGGGAGGCTGGCGCGATTGCCACCACCGGGCTGACGGCAATTCAGGGAATCGACGACGCCTTGCATCTGAAATCCGGTGAGACACTCATCATTCACGGTGCATCCGGTGGTGTCGGAACTCTCGCGCTGCAGTTCGCACGACTCCGCGGCGTCAGAGTGCTCGCCACTGCTTCGGGAGAGGATGGCTTCACCTTGGTGAAACGACTGGGCGCGCAAGCCGTCGTCGACGGCCGCAGTGGAGACATCACGGCCGCCGCCCACGATTTCGCGCCAGCGGGCGTAGACGCCGTGCTTGCGCTCGCAGGCGGAGCGGCGCTCGAGCGCTGCATCGCTGCCCTGCGACGCGGGGGGCGCGTCGCATATCCGACTGGAGTGCGTCCCGAACCCAAGCCGCGCGACGGGGTCGGTATTATCCGCTACGACGCGATCCCCGGATTGCACGAGTTCGAGCGGCTCAATCGTGCCGTCGAAGCCGTGAAACTCGAGGTGCCAATCGCCGCGGAATTCCCGCTGGCAGAAGCGGCCAAGGCGCAGGAGCGTGTGGAAGGCGGGCACATCCTGGGCAAGATCGTGCTGCGGATCCGCTAACGCCTAGATTTGTGCACCGATCCATGCATCCCGCGACGCGCACGGCCATCTATCGACGGCTCAGGGCCGCGAACCCCGCGCCCACCACGGAGCTCGAGCACGGCTCGCCGTTCGAATTGCTGGTCGCGGTCATGCTCTCGGCACACACCACCGACAAGAGCGTCAATGCCGCAACCCGCAACCTGTTCCCCGTTGCCAACACGCCCGCCGCAATCCTCGGGCTCGGCGTCGAGGCTCTGAAGCCCTACATCAAGAGCGTAGGCCTGTACAACACCAAGGCGCGGAACCTCATCGGGCTGTGCCGGCAGTTGCTCGAACAGCACGGCGGGGAAGTGCCCGCCGATCGCGCCTCGCTTGAGGCGCTGCCCGGTGTCGGGCGCAAGACCGCCAGCATCATTCTCAACACGGTGTTCGGGGAGGTGGAGATCGCCGTCGACACTCACATTTTCCGCGTTGCCAATCGCACCGGACTTGCGCCGGGCAAGACGCCGCGCGAAGTCGAGGCAGGCTTGATCGCCAACACGCCTCTGCAGTTCAGAAAGGATGCACACCACTGGTTGCTGCTGCACGGCCGGTACGTGTGCACGGCGCGCTCGCCGGCCTGCCCGAAATGCCTTCTGCGGGACCTGTGCGAGTATCGGCACAAGACGCCGGCGCGAGCGGCAGCGCGGCGGCTGCCGCGCACGCTGCCGGGCCGCGACCCCGACCGCAAGCGGCGCCAGCGCACCAGCGCGTAACGAGCCGCCGATGTCCCTGTTCCAGGACGCAAGCCGCGAGCAGCTGCGTCGCCGCTACCTCGACGCCTGGCGCCGCTTCTGCGCCCGTGAGCCGCTCGAGCCCCTCGCTGCCCAGCTGGCCGCGGTCATTGCCGAACATCCCGAATACATCGCGTGGCTCGAATCGGGCGAGGAGGCGCTCGCCACCGAGTTCACTCCTGAGGGTGGCCGCGAGAATCCCTTCCTGCACATGGGGCTACATCTGGCGATTCGCGAGCAGGTCGCTACCGACCGGCCGCCGGGCATCGCCCGCGTTCACCAGGAGCTGGCGCAGAGCAAAGGCAGCGCGCACGCGGCGGAACACGCCATGATC
>DASWUP010000155.1:0-12905 GCA_036401635.1 Steroidobacteraceae bacterium | reverse complement strand
GAAGCTGACGGCGCGATAGCCCGGATCGTTGACGTCGGGCGACAGCGAAAGCATGCGGTTGGTGGGTCCGAGCGCGCCCGCGACAAAGCGCGGTTCGCCGTCGCGCTGCGCAAACTCGTCGGCCGCGGCGCGCGCCAGGCGCGCGCCGCGGTAGTTGAGCTCCGGCGCCAGCGCAGCGGTCGCGTAGTCGGCTTGCGAAATCGAGTTTGAATTGAACGTGTTGGTCTCGATGATATCGGCGCCGGCGCTGAGATAGGCGCGGTGGATGCCGGTGATGATCTCCGGCCGGGTCAGCGTGAGGATGTCGTTGTTGCCCTGCAGGTCGCGGCCATGAGTGCGCAGACGCTCGCCGCGGAAGCCGGGCTCATCGAGCTTGTGCTGCTGGATCATCGTGCCCATCGCGCCATCGAGCACCACGATGCGCTCTCCGAGCAGCCGCCTGAGTCGCTCGATGCGCGTGCGGCGCTCGGTTTCGTCGCACGGCTCGAGCGCGAATGGCGTCGCGGCCGCGCGCGCTCCCGGGCTGGCGCGCCCGGCCTCGCGGTCGGCGCGCACGCGAGCGCCGCGCTGGTGCGTAGCGTGCCGGCAGGCGCTCACGCCGGCGCTTCCTCGCGCGCGGCACGCCCCGTGTGCGGCAGCGGCCGCAGTCCCAGCGCGTGGCAGATCGCGTAAGTCAGTTCGGCGCGATTCAGGGTGTAAAAATGAAACTCGCGCACCCCGTGGCGGGTGAGCGCCTCAAGCTGCTCGATCGCGACACTGGCGGCGATCATGCGGCGCGTATCGTGATCGTCATCGAGGCCGGCAAAGCGCTCGTGCAGCCACGCAGGAATGCTCGCGCCGCACCGCTTGGCAAAGCGCAGCACCTGCGGGAAACGGGTGATGGGCAGAATGCCCGGCACCAGCGGCGCGTGCATGCCGGCCGCCACGCAGCGATCGCGAAAGCGCAGGAAAACGCCGGTGTCGTAGAAGAACTGCGTGATGGCACGCTTCGCGCCGGCGTCGATCTTGCGTTTGAGGTTATCCAGATCCGCAGCCGCCGAGCGCGCCTCCGGGTGCACCTCCGGATAAGCCGCGACCGAGATGTCGAACGGTGCCACGGCGGCAAGCCCCGCGACCAGCTCGGAGGCGTAGCTGAAGCCTTCGGCGTGCGGCCGATAAGGCGTCGGCCCCTGCGGCAGATCGCCGCGCAGCGCGACCAGGTGGCGAATGCCCTGCTCCCAGTAGCCGCGCGCGATATCGAGGATCTCGCCGCGCGAGGCGCCGATGCAGGTGAGGTGCGGCGCGCCGGTGAGCGCGGTGTCGCGCTGAATGCGCGTCACGAGGTTGTGCGTGCGGTCGCGCGTGGAGCCGTCCGCACCGTAGGTGACCGACACAAAGCGCGGTGCGAGCGGCGCCAGGCGCTCGATGGAGTTCCATAGCGTCGTCTCCATCGCCGCGTCCGCTGGCGGGAAGAATTCGAACGAGACACGGATTGGAAGCCGGGCGGGGCACGCGCTCATGGACGAGCCCCCGCCGCGCGGGTGAGCTGACCTGGGGCGGCACCCGCAACCCGCGCGACGGCCGCGAGCACGTGCTCACCGTCCGCCTCGACCGGACTGAGGCGCTCGCACACCAGCCCGGCGTCACCCAGCAAGCGGCGCAGGCGTGCCAGCGGATGCTCCACGATCCGCTCGCGGGGACTCTCGAGTGATTCATAGCGCTCGAAGATCCACAGGCGTCCGGCCGGGGTGAGCACGCGCCGAGCATGCTCCAGCATGCGCGCCAGTGTTTCCCCGCTCGCGGAGGTGTCGAGCAGCACGGCATCGAATGGCTGTCCGGTACGCGCGATGTCCGTATCGCTCAGGCCATCGGGGCTCGTGGCCTGAAGGACCCGGCAGGTGAAGCCCCGCCGCTCGGCAAATGCCCGGGCGCTTTGTGCCGCGCGCCGCGAATGCGCGATGGCCGTGCAGCGCTCACCGGCGAGGGCTGCAGTTTCGAGCAGTTCCGGATGACTGACCCCGATCACCAGCACCGCTGCGAGCGCCGCGGGAAGCCCGCCGCCGGCGACCAAGCCGGCAAGCGCCCGGCCGAGGCGAGACTCCGAGCCGTGCGCATCCGGCGCGGCCGCGGCGCGCGCGCCGCTACGGTCGCGAAGGAGTACCGGATCGCCGCGGTCGAGTCGCGCGAGCAGGCCGCGCACGAAGCTCGCCGCTTCGGCGCCGTCGGCCACGCGGTAGTGGACCCACTGGCCCTGCCGCAGCCGCACGATGAGACCAGCTTCGCACAGGATTTTCAGATGCCGCGAAACACGCGGCTCGCTCTGCTTGAGCGCCTGTGCCAGATCCGAAACGCTCAATACACCCTCGGCGCACAGCGCGAGCAGGCGCAAGCGGGTGGGTTCGCCGGCCGCCCGCAGCCACTGCACCAGGACCGGTGGTGCCATCGAGTACATTCAATAATTGTACAATTCTTTAATTCGAGATGTGAAAATATGCTGGCGAGTCGGCAAGTAATCTATTTGACGCGATCCCTCCCAAATTGTCTTATTACAGAGACAATAACACACCCAACTACGTTCAATGGATCGCCTCAGAACCACCAGAGGCCGGATCCTGCGCGAACAGCGCCTCCACATCTACGGCGTCGAAGCGGTACGGGCGGCGGCAAAACTCGCACGTCACGGTCACTGCGCCCTGCTCCTGAAGCACGCCGCGGACCTCATCGGCTCCCAGCGCCCGCAAAAGCCCCGCGACCCGCCCGTGACTGCAGCGGCACTCGAACTGCACGGGCGCGCCGCGAAACAGCCGCAGGTCCTGGTCGGTGAAGCCCTGCGCCAGCAGCTGTTCGGCCGAGCACCGCAGCAGTTGCGCCGGGCTCAGGCGCTCGATGCCTCGTTGCGCGCCCTCCCAGGCCGCCGCGACCTCGTCCGCATCGCCTGCAGCCGCCTCCGGTAGCTTCTGCACCAGCATCCCGGCACCGTACGCCTCATCCGCGGCGAGCAGCACGCGCGTCGGTAGCTGCTCGGAGGACGCAAAGTACGCTTCCAGCGATTCCGCAAGCGAAGTGCCGGCGAGGGGCACGACCCCCTGGTAACGCATGCTCTTCTCGTCCGCCTCCACCGTGACGGTGATGCGGCCGTCTGTGCCGACGAGGCGGCGGAAGACTGCGCCGCGCCGGCAGTCGCCCGACAATTCGCGCACCGCAGCGTCGTCATAGCGCGCCACCGCCCGCAGCCGGAAATCATGCGCGCACTGTGCAACCAGCAGACCGACGGCGCCGTTGCCCTGCAACTGGAAGGTGAGTGTGCCGCGGAACTTGAGGGTCGCGGCCAGCAGCACCGAGGCGGCCACCGCCTGACCGAGCAGCTCGCTGACGGCTGGCGGGTAATCGGTATGCGCGCGCAGCTCACGCCATGCGCCCTCGAGGCGCACCCAATGGCCGCGCACCGGCCGTTTCTCGAAAATGAAGCGACGCACCTGGTCGCTGCCGGGAACAGCGTGCTGATCCATCAGCCACCGAGCTTCCTGCGCAGCAGCTCGTTCAGCTGTGTCGGGTTGGCTTTGCCGCCGGTCGCCTTCATCACCTGGCCGACGAAAAATCCGAACAGCTTGTCCTTGCCCGCACGGTACTCGGCGAGCTGACCGGGATTGCGGGCCATCACCTCATCGATCACGCGCTCGATAGCGGAGGTGTCGGTGATCTGCCTCAGGCCCTGCGCGTCGATCACCGCATCGGCGCTCGCACCGCCCGACCACATGGTCTGGAACACTTCCTTGGCAATCTTGCCGGAAATGGTCCGGTCGCAAATGCGCTTCAGCAGCCCTGCCAGGCGCGCCGCCGGGAGCTTGCCGGAACCGACCTCGAGGTTCTCGCTGTTCAGGGCCGCCGCCAACTCCCCCATGACCCAGTTGGCCGCCAGTTTTGGCTCCTGCGGCAGCTCGCGCACGACCTCTTCATAGTACGCGGCGAGCTCGCGGCTGGCAGTGAGTACGCCCGCATCGTACGCCGACAGTCCGTACTGCGAGGCAAAGCGCGCGGCCTTCTGGTCGGGGAGCTCCGGCAGCGTGGCGCGCACCGCGGCGATGAACGCCTCATCGAGCACTACCGGCAGCAGGTCTGGATCAGGGAAATAGCGGTAGTCGTTCGCTTCTTCCTTGGAGCGCATGGAGCGCGTCTCGCCCTGGTCGGGATCGTAGAGGCGCGTCTCCTGCAGCACCTGGCCGCCAGACTCGAGGATATCGATCTGGCGCGCGACCTCGTAGTTGATGGCGCGCTCGACGAAGCGGAAGGAATTGAGGTTCTTGATCTCCGCGCGCGTGCCGAACTTCTGCGCGCCGACCGGGCGCACCGAGACGTTGGCGTCGCAGCGGAACGAGCCCTCCTGCATGTTGCCGTCGCAGATCTCAAGGTAACGCACCAGCGTGTGCACCTTCTTCATGTAAGCGATGGCTTCCTTCGCCGAGCGCAGCTGCGGCTCGGACACGATTTCCACCAACGGGGTGCCGGCGCGGTTCAGATCAATGCCAGTCACACCGGGCAGCGCCTCGTGCAACGACTTGCCGGCGTCCTCCTCGAGGTGTGCACGGGTGACGCCGATGCGCTTGACCTTGCCGTCATCGAGCACGATGTCGATCGCCCCGTCGGCGACGATCGGCAGCTCGTACTGGCTGATCTGGTAGCCCTTCGGCAAATCCGGGTAGAAGTAATTCTTGCGCGCGAACACCGATTGCGCAGTGATGCGCGCGTTGATCGCCAGGCCCAGTTTCACGGCCATGCGCACCGCTTCCGCGTTCAGCACCGGCAGCACGCCCGGATACCCGAGGTCGACCAGGTTCGCCTGCGCGTTGGGCGGGGCGCCGTACGCGGTGGCGGAGCCGGAGAAAATCTTGGAGCGGGTGGCGAGCTGCGCGTGGATCTCCAGCCCGATGACCGTTTCCCAGGCGCTCATGCGTAGCCCTGCGGCACGCGCGTGTGCCAGTCGGTCGCGCGCTGAAACGCATGCGCGGTGCTCAGCACCCGCGCCTCGCTGAAGTGCGGGCCCACGATCTGCAGGCCCACGGGCAACTCCTGCACGAAGCCGCACGGAATCGACACCGCGGGCAGTCCCGCAAGATTCGCGCCGATGGTGTAGATGTCGTTCAGGTACATGGTGATGGGGTCTGCGGTCTTGGCGCCGATCGCAAAGGCGGGCGTCGGAGTCGTCGGCCCCATGAGCACATCCACGCTGCTGAAGGCGCGGGTAAAGTCCGCGTTGATGAGCTGACGCACGCGCTGCGCCTTGAGGTAATAAGCGTCGTAGTAACCCGCTGACAGTACGTAGGTACCGGTCATGATGCGGCGCTTCACCTCCGCCCCGAAACCCTCGCCGCGCGTGCGCCGGTACAAATCCAGCAGATCGCGCGGGTTTTCGCAGCGGTACCCGAAGCGCACGCCGTCGAAGCGCGCCAGGTTCGAGGAGCATTCCGCCGGCGCCACCACGTAGTACACCGGCACCGAGAGCGGCAGGTTCGGCAGACTCACCTCGCTGAGCCGCGCGCCAAGCTGCTCGTAGAGCTTCAGTGCCTCGCGCACCCGCTGCTCGTTCTGCGCCTCCAGACCCTTGTCAAAAAACTCCTTGACAAGCCCCACCTTGAGGCCCGCGAGCGGCTGCTCGAGGGTGGCGACGTAGTCGGACACCGGCGTGTCGACGCTGGTGGAATCGTTGGCATCGAACCCGGCCATCTCACGCAGCATGAGCGCGGCGTCTGCGGCGCTTGCCGCCAGCACGCCGCCCTGGTCAAGACTCGAGGCGAACGCAATCATGCCGTAGCGCGACACGCGTCCGTAGGTGGGCTTCAGTCCGGTGATGCCGCACAGCGCGGCGGGCTGGCGGATCGAGCCGCCGGTGTCGGTCGCGGTCGCAGCCGGGACGAGGCGCGCGGCTACCGCGGCGGCGGAACCGCCGGAGGACCCGCCGGGCACGAGCTGCGGGTTCCAGGGATTGCGCACCGGTCCGTAGTAGCTGGTCTCGCTCGAGGAGCCCATTGCGAACTCGTCCATGTTGGTCTTGCCCAGCATGACCGCGCCGGCGCCCTTGAGTTTCGCCACCACGGTGGCGTCGTAGGGTGATACGAAGCTATCCAGCATCCGCGAACCGCAGGTGGTGCGCACACCCTGGGTGCAGAAAATGTCCTTGTGGGCGATTGGCACGCCGGTGAGGGCGCCGCCGGCGCCCGCGGCGAGTGCCCGGTCTGCGGCCGCAGCCTGCGCGAGTGCCTCCGCGCGCGTCACTGAGATGAACGCATTGAGCACCGCCTGGCTCGCGTCGATCCTGTCCAGGTACGCGCGCACCAGCTCCACGCTCGAGAACTTCCTTGCTCGCAGCCCGGCCGCCAGTTGTGTCAGCGTGCTGGTGTGCAAATCGTTCACGCGCGCCTCACTCGATGACCTTGGGCACGAGGTACAGACCCGCGGCGACCTGCGGTGCGTTCGGCTGGTACTGCTCGTGACGGTCCTGCTCGGTCACCACGTCCGGCCGCAGACGCTGCGACAGCCCGGGAAGCGGATGCGCCATCGGGGCGACGTTAGTGGTGTCGGCGCGATCCAGGGCGCCAACGAAGTCGAGGATCCGCGACAGGCTGTCCTGGTACACCGGGATCTCGGATGCCGTGAGGTCGAGACGCGCCAAGGCGGCGATGCTCGCGATCTGCTCGCGTGTGAGGGCCATGGGAGAGTGAGCGGTGCGCGTGGCGAAGTGAGAAAACCAACGCAAAATCATACATGTTGCCTTGCTGAATGTCCTGTCGGTTGCTAGATTACGCGCCACTTTTGGCGTCTCCCGCCGCTCATTCCCGGTCGCTTCATGTTCAAACGCCTGCGCGGTTATTTTTCCAGTGATCTGTCGATCGATCTGGGTACGGCCAATACGCTGATCTATGTGCGCGACAAGGGCATCGTGCTCAACGAACCCTCCGTGGTCGCGGTGCAGGACGAGCCGGGGCGCGGCGGCAAGATAATCGTCGCCGTCGGCACCGAGGCCAAGGCCATGCTCGGGCGCACGCCCGGGCACATCACGGCCGTGCGTCCCATGAAAGACGGCGTGATCGCCGACTTCACCTACACCGAGAAGATGCTGCAGTTCTTCATCAACAAGGTGCACGGCAATCGCACGCTCAAGCCCTCGCCGCGCGTGCTGGTGTGCGTGCCGTTCGGTTCGACGCAGGTGGAGCGCCGCGCGATCCGCGAGTCGGCCGAAGGCGCGGGCGCGCGCAACGTGGCGATCGTCAGTGAGCCGATGGCCGCGGCGGTGGGCGCGGGATTGCCGGTGCACGAGGCGCGCGGCTCGATGGTGCTCGATATTGGCGGCGGCACCTCCGAGGTTGCCGTGCTATCGCTGAATGGCGTGGTGTACGCCAACTCCGCACGCATCGGCGGCGATCGCATGGACGAGGCGATCATGAACTACGTGCGCCGCAACTACGGCATCCTCATCGGCGAGGCGACCTCCGAGCGCATCAAGATCGAAATCGGTTCGGCCTACCCCGGGCAGCAGGTGCGCGAACTGTCGGTGAAGGGCCGCAACCTCTCCGAGGGCGTGCCGCGCAGCTTTACGCTGAACAGCAACGAGATCCTCGAGGCGCTGCAGGAACCGCTGCAGAGCATCGTGAGCGCCGTGAAGCAGGCGCTCGAACAGACTCCTCCGGAGCTCGGCGCGGATGTCGCCGACCGCGGCATCGTGCTCACGGGCGGCGGCGCGCTGCTGCGCGATATCGATAAGCTGCTCACCGAGGAGACCGGTCTTCCGGTCGTGGTGGCGGATGATCCGCTGACCTGCGTGGCACGCGGTGGCGGGCGCATTCTCGAGCTGATGGACGAGCTGGGCCCGGGACACTTCGGCCTTGAGTAGCGCAAGGAGCGCGCGAGCCTGAGTGGCCGCCTTCGGGACAGCAGCCGGCAGACCGCTGCAGGGGCGGGGCGGCTCTCCCGGCTTTCGCTTCACGCTGTACGCCGCACTCGCCGTCGTCGTCATGTACCTCGACCAGCGTGAGCACTACCTTGAGCAGCTGCACTACCTGCTGCAGGCCGCCGCCTACCCTATCCAGCTGGCGGTGAATTCCCCGTCCACCGCCTGGCAGTGGATGCGGCAGAGCTTCGAGAGCCGCGAGCGGCTGCAGGCTGAGAACGCGCACCTGCGCGCTGGTGCGCGCGACCTCGAGTTGCGTTCGATGCGTTATGAGGCGCTGGCGCGCGAGAACGGCGAGCTGCGCGGACTGCGCGACGCCGTGCCGCCGGTCGCCGACCGCTGGCTCGCCGCGGAGATCGTCAACATCCAGCTGAGCAGCCTGCGGCAGCGGCTGCTCATCGACCGCGGGGCGGTCAACGGGGTATTCAGGGCGCAGGCGGTGCTCGATGACCGAGGACTGATCGGCCAGACGACGCACGTGGGCCCCTGGAGCGCGGAAGTCATCCTGATCACCGACCCGGCGCACGCCGTGCCGGTGCGCATCGAGCGCACGGGTCTGCGCACCATCGCGGTAGGCGCAGGCGACGCCACGACACTCGCCCTGCCGTACCTGCCGGCCAACGCGGACATCAAGAGCGGCGATCTGCTGGTCACCTCGGGCCTCGGCGGTGTGTTTCCGGAAGGCTATCCGGTGGCGCGCGTCACCGAAGTGCACCGCGACGCGGTGCAGCCGCTGGCCCAGGTGCGGGCTGCGCCGCTGGCGCACATCGACACCGACAGCGAGGTCATGCTGGTGTGGTTCCGGGCGGACCACCCCGCAGCGCCCGCGCCCACGGCCGGCTCGGTGGGTGAGATCAGGAGCGGCAACCGCGCCATGCAGCCACAGCCCGTCCCGCCGCGGGCCGCACCACCCCCGGCGCCGCCACCTGCAGCGCGTGCGCCGGCATCTGCTGCGGCGCCGACATCTGCTGTCGTGCCGGTGTCGCCATCCGCGTCGCGCGCAGCAGCACCGGCTCACCCACCCGCGTCGTCTGCGCCATCCGAGCCCGAGCTGCAACCCGCCCCACCCGCGTCGACGCCCGCGCCGGAGCCGGCGTCCGAGCCCGCACCGGAGCCCGCACCCGCGCCCAAGGAGCCGCAGTGAACCCGTACGGCCGCGGCCGCATGCTGCTCACGGTGCTCGTGGCACTGGTGCTCACGGTGCTGCCGCTGCCGCCGTGGCTCGACGTGCTGCGGCCGGCGTTCCTGGTGCTCGCGGTGCTGCACTGGTCGGTAAACGCCCCGCGCACCGGCGGCATCGCGCTGGGGTTCTTCGCGGGCCTGCTGCTCGATGTCTTCCAGGGGCCGGTGCTGGGGCAGCGCGCGCTGGCGCTGGCGCTCGTCAGCTACATCGGTGTGCGCGAACACCAGCGCATCCGCTCCAAGCCCGCGTTCCAGCAGGCGATCATCGTATTCGCGGCGCTGGCCGTTTACGAGTTCGTGGTGTTCGCGATCGACGGCTGGAGCGGCCACCCGGTCACGAGCCCGCTGCGCTGGGTCCACACCGTCACCGGTGCTCTGATCTGGCCACCCCTCGCCGCCATACTGGGCCAAGGCTCAGCCGGGCACGCGTGAGCGGTACCTTCTAGCCATGCCGGCAGTGCGCATCAAGGATCACTGGCGGGAACAGCGCCTCTTCGATCAGCGCGCGCTTATCTGCGCCGCGATCATGGGACTTGCCAGCGCGGGCCTCATCGTGCGCCTGTTCGTGCTGCAGGTGTCCCGTCACGAATACTACGCGGAACTGTCCCAGGGTAATCGAGTACGCAACGAGCCGATCCCGGCGGCGCGGGGACTGATCCTCGACCGCCACGGCGAGCTGATCGCGGGCAGCCAGCCCGCCTACCAGCTGGAACTGGTGCCGGAGGAAGTGCCGCACCTGCAGCAGACACTCACGCACCTGGTTGAGCTCGATCTCATCCGTGCCGAGGACCTTGATGAGCTCGAGCGCACCATCGACTCGAGTCGCAGCTTCGACAGCGTGCCGATCCGCCTGCGCATGTCGGACGAGGACGTGGCGCGCTTCGCCGTGCGGCGCTTCGAGTTTCCGGGCCTGGATATCAAGACACGCCAGACGCGCTGGTACCCGAACGGCGAGCTGGCGGTGCACGCGCTCGGCTACGTGGGAGCCATCAGCGAGCAGGATCTGAAGCATATCGACCGCGGCGCCTACGCCGGCACCTCCCTGATCGGCAAGCTCGGCGTCGAGAGTGCCTACGAGCACGAGCTGCACGGCGCCAACGGCTTTCGCGAGGTTCTGGTCAACGCGCTGGGCCGCTCGGTGGAGCGCCAGGGTGCGTTCGTCCCCAACCTGCGCACCAAGGCACCCGGAGCGGGTAAGGATCTGCTCTTGTCCATCGACCTCAAGGTGCAGCGCACCGCCGAGGCCGCGCTCGCCGGGCATCGCGGTGCGGTCGTGGCGCTCGATCAGAACAACGGCGACGTGATTGCGCTCGTCAGCCTGCCGGGTTTCGATCCGACGATGTTTGGCCGCGGCATCACCGCGAGCGAGTACGGCACGCTGCAAAGCGATATCGACCATCCGCTGTTCAACCGCGCGCTGCGCGGCACCTATCCGCCGGGCTCGACCGTGAAGCCGGTGATCGCGCTCGCCGGGCTCACCTACCACGTGGTGGACCCGCAGGCGCACCGTTACTGCGCCGGCGCCTTTCACCTGCCCGGCAGTGCGCACGTGTTCCGCGAATACCACAACGAGCACCATGGCTACGTCGACCTCGACGATGCCATCGCGCGCTCCTGCGACATCTACTTCTACGGCCTCGCCGACCTGCTGGGCGTGGATCGGATCTCCACGTTCATGGCGCCGTTCGGCTTCGGCAAGGCAACCGGCATCGACATCAGCGGGGAGAAGCCGGGCATCCTGCCCTCGCGCCAATGGAAGGCGAAAGTCTTTTCGAAGCCGGCGGAGCAGGTATGGTTTCCGGGCGAAACCGTGAACTTCGGCGTCGGCCAGGGCTATCTCACCGTGACGCCGCTGCAGCTGGCGCACTACGCCAGCATCATCGCCACCCGCGGTAAGATCTGGAGACCACGCCTGGTCGCGGCCTACCGCGATCCGCGCAGCGGGCAGATTCATCCGGTCCCGGCAGTGTCCGATGGCGAGGTGAGCGGAATCGCACCCGAAGCCTGGCAGCGCGTGCTCCACGGAATGATTGGCGTCACCACCCGCGGCACGGCGGCGGCGATCGGCGCGCATGCCGCCTATAGCTTTGCCGGCAAGACCGGCACCGCGCAGGTGTTCACGGTCGCGCAGAACGAGAAGTACAACGCCAAACTGATCAGCGAACGCCTGCGCGATCATTCCTGGTTCATCGCCTTCGCGCCCGCCGATGAGCCGCGCATCGCAGTGGCGGTGCTGCAGGAGAACGGCGGCGCGGGCGCGAGCGCGGCGGCGCCCATCGCCCGCAAGGTGCTGGACGCGTACCTGCTCGGCGCGGACGGGAAACTCAGGCCGCAGACATGATGTACGAGGAAGTCACCTCCGGCTCACGCACGCGCCGCACGCTCACGGGAGCTGCGCGCGTGCTGCTCGCGCTGAAGATCGACGGTCCGCTGGTGGTGGGCCTGGCGCTCATCGCCGCCTACGGGCTGGTGGTGTTGTACAGCGCCTCCGGCCAGAGCGTCTCCACCGTGGTGCGCACCGCGCTGCGGCTGCTCCTCGGCACCATCGCCATGCTGTTGCTGGCGCGCGTGAACCCGAACTTCCTGCGCCGCACCACCCCGTGGATGTACGCGGGCGGGTGCGTGCTGCTGGTGATCGTCGTCGCGATTGGCCACATCGGCATGGGCGCGCAGCGCTGGCTGAATTTGGGCCTGTTTCGCTTCCAGCCATCCGAGTTCATGAAGCTCGCGGTACCGATGATGTGCGCCTGGTACCTGCATGATCGGCCGCTGCCGCCGGGCTGGACGTCGCTCGGACTCCTCAGTGTGCTGATTCTTCTGCCCGTGGGGCTCGTGGCCATCCAGCCCGACATGGGCACGGCCGCGCTCATCGCGTTCGCCGGTTTGCTGGTCATCATCCTCGCCGGCCTGCGTGTGCGCGTGATGGTGATGTTGCTGGCGCTCGCCGCCGCCGCCGCCTGGTTCGGCTGGAGCTTCATGCACGACTACCAGCGCAAGCGCGTGCTCACGTTTCTCAACCCGCAGACCGATCCGCTCGGCGCCGGCTACCACATCATCCAGTCGCAGATCGCGATCGGCTCGGGCGGCGTGTTCGGCAAGGGCTGGATGAACGGCAGCCAGGCGCAGCTCGAATTCCTTCCCGAGCGCTCCACCGACTTCATCTTCGCCGTCGTCGGCGAGGAGTTTGGCCTGCTCGGACTGCTGCTGCTGATGCTGCTGTACCTGTTCGTCGCCGGCCGCGCCACCTATCTCGCCACCCAGACCCAGGATACTTTCGCGCGTCTGCTGGCCGGCAGTCTCGCGCTCACCTTCTTCGTCTACGTGTTCATCAACGCAGGCATGGTCACGGGACTGCTGCCGGTGGTGGGCGTGCCGCTGCCGTTGGTGAGCTATGGAGGCAGCTCGGTCGTGACGCTACTGGCGGGCTTCGGTATTCTCATGGCGCTGTATTCCCGGCGCAAGCTCATCGGGTCGTAGTCGAACAGGTGGCGTTGAACAAGTGTCGTCATGCTCTGCTGGTCGCGCTCGCGTGCGCTCCGGTGAGCGCGCAGCCAGCGGGTGCGGCCGCGGCCGGTTTCGATCTGACGCGCCCCGAGATCGTGGAATTCGTCAACGAGGTGGTGAGTCGCGACGGCCTGAGCCGCACTCAGGTGCGCAGCCTGCTGAAGGAAGCGCAGCCGCAGCCGAAGATCATCGAGATCATGAATCGGCCCATCGAGCGGGTCGCGCCCTGGTGGGAATACCGCGACCGGTTCCTGAGCGCGGAACGCATCAGCGAGGGCGTTCGTTTCTGGTTCGATCA
>DASWUP010000154.1:0-42932 GCA_036401635.1 Steroidobacteraceae bacterium | reverse complement strand
GCTGCTCGCGCCGCTGCCCGTGACGCTCGTCCCGCAGGACGCGCTCGGCATCCCTGCCGTGCCCGAGAGCGGCGCCACCTTCCTCGCGAACGCGCTGCTCAAGGCGCGCCACGCCGCGCAGTGCGCGCGGCTGCCGGCGCTCGCGGATGATTCCGGGCTCGAGGTCGAGGCGCTCGGCGGGCGCCCGGGCGTGTGGTCGGCGCGCTTTGCGGGCGAGGGCGCGAGCGAGGGCGCCAATCTGCAGCGCCTGCTCGCGGAGCTCGAGGGCATCGCGCCCGCGCGACGCCAGGCGCGCTACCAGTGCGTCATCGTGCTGGTGCGCAGCGCCGCTGATGCGCAGCCGCTGATCGCGCGCGGCAGCTGGGAAGGGCACATCGCCACCGCGCCGCGCGGCCGCGGCGGCTTCGGCTACGACCCGGTGTTCGTGCCGGCCGGCGAGCGGCGCAGCGCCGCCGAGCTCGCCCCCGGGGAAAAGAACGCCCTCAGCCACCGCGCCCAGGCGCTGCGCGCGCTCGTCGCGATGCTCCAATCGGCCAGCTATATTTCGGCCCCATGAAGCCCGGCAAGCTGTTCGTCATCGCCGCCCCCTCCGGTGCCGGCAAGACCTCTCTGGTCAAGGCGCTGCTGGCGAGCCAGCCGCGCTTGCGCCTGTCGGTGTCGCACGCCACGCGCAAGCGGCGCCCTACCGAGGAAGAGGGGCGCGAATACCACTTCGTCTCCGTGCCGCAATTCGAACAACTGGTGGCGCGCGGGGAGTTCCTGGAGCACGCACAGGTGTTCGACAACTTCTACGGCACCGCACGCGGGCCCGTCGAGGAGCAGCTGCGCCAGGGATACGAGGTGATCCTGGAAATCGACTGGCAGGGCGCGCAGCAGGTGCGGCGCGCCATGCCGCAGTGCGTGAGCATTTTCATCCTGCCGCCCTCGCGGCGCGCGCTCGCCGACCGGCTGACGCGGCGCGCGACCGACTCGGCGCAGATCATCGCGCGGCGCCTGCGCGATGCCGCGACCGACATGTCCCATTACCGGGAATTCGACTATGTCGTCGTCAACGATGACTTCGCAACCGCGCTCGGCGACCTGCGGCGCATCGTTGCCGGGGGCGGTGAGGACTTGACGAGCGCGCGGCCGGCGCTGGCCGCGTTGGTCGCTGAACTGCTGGCGCCAGCTTAGAAAACCTCGGCGACTTCTGCCGCGGCCAACGCCCGCGGTTGCCGGCTCTTTGGCCGTGGTGCCGCATTGGCCTGACATGGAGCTCTTGGCTTATAGTGTCGGGGTCTGCGCACCGGTTGCGGTGCGTCTCACTCGTCAAAGGACCCATGGCCCGCATCACCGTAGAAGACTGCCTGCACAACGTCGACAACCTGTTCCAGCTGGTGCTGCTGGCAGCGCAGCGCGCCCGCCGGCTCGCCAACGGCGCCGAGCCGACGCTGCCCCTGGAGAACGACAAGCCGACGGTCCTAGCCCTGCGCGAGATCGCCGCCGGCAACGTGACCGCGGAAATGCTCAGCGAGCCGGACCCCGCGCCGGAGCCCGTGGCGCCCGACGCCGACAACCAGTCCAGCTTCCGCGCTCCGCAGTTCGGCCTCGGAGACTGACGGCCAGCGTTCACCCATGGACTATGCGTCTTCGCTCCTGGGACTGCTGCCCGGCGGAAGACGCACTCCCGGGCTGAAGGAACTGCTGGCGTCCGTCGGCACTTACCTGCCACCCGAGCAGGTGGCGCGCATCCGCGAGGCGGCCGAGTTCGGCACCTCGGCGCACCGGGGGCAAAAGCGCCTCTCGGGCGAGCCGTTCATCGCGCACCCGGTAGCGGCCGCGGCCATTCTCGCGGATCTGCGTCTGGACGCCGACACCATCATGGCGGCGATCCTGCACGACGTAATCGAAGACACCCCGACGCCCAAGGATCAGCTGGCGGCGCGCTTCGGCGCGGACGTGGCCGAGCTGGTCGACGGCGTCACCAAGCTCGACCAGATCAAGTTCAAGAGCCGCGAGGAGGCGCAGGCGGAGTCGTTCCGCAAGATGCTGCTGGCGATGGTGCGCGACCTGCGCGTCATCCTGGTGAAGCTCGCCGACCGCACGCACAACATGCGCACCATCGGGGCCATGGCGCCGGCGCGGCGCCGGGCGATCGCGCGCGAGACTCTCGAGATCTATGCGCCGATCGCCGAGCGGCTCGGGCTCTACAACATCAAGCTCGAGCTCGAGGACCTGGGGTTCGAGGCACTGTATCCGCGCCGTTACCAGGTGCTGGAGCGCGCCCTGCGCCGCGCACGCGGCAACCAGAAGGAATTCCTCAAGAAGATCGAGCAGCAGCTGAACGCGGCGCTGCTGAAAAGCAACATCCAGGCGCACGTCGTGACGCGCGAGAAGCACCTGTACAGCATCTACAGCAAGATGCGCCGCAAGCGCTCCCTGCTCAACGAAATCGTAGACGTCTACGGCATCCGCATCGTGGTCGACACCCCCGACACCTGCTACCGCGCGCTCGGCGCCGTGCACTCGGTGTTCAAGCCGATGCCGGCGCGCTTCAAGGACTACATCGCGATACCGCGGGTGAACGGCTACCAGTCGCTGCACACCACCCTGTTCGGTCCTAACGGCGTGCCGATCGAGGTGCAGATCCGCACCGCCGACATGCACCGCGTGGCCGAAGCGGGCATTGCCGCGCACTGGAAGTACAAGACCCGCGGGGATGCCGACTCCACCGCGCGCACCCGCGAGTGGCTGTCGAATCTGGTGTCGTTGCAGGAAGCCGGCTCGTCCGAGGAATTCCTCGAGAGCGTCAAGGTCGACCTGTTCCCCGACAAGGTGTATGTGTTCACGCCCAAGGGCCAGATCCTGCGCCTGCCGAGCAGCGCCACGGTCGTGGATTTCGCCTACGCGGTGCACACCGACATCGGCAACCGCTGCGTGGCCGCCAAGGTCGACCGGCGTCTCACGCCGCTGCGCACCGTGCTGCGCAACGGCCAGACGGTCGAGATCATCACCGCCAAGGGCGCGACCCCCAACCCCTCGTGGGTCAACTTCGTGGTGACGGCCAAGGCGCGCAGCGCCGTGCGCCATTACCTCAAGGGCCTGCGGCGCAAGGAAGCGCTCGCACTCGGCTCCAAGCTCCTGGAGCAGGCGCTCGGGGAATTCAGCCTGTCGCTCGAGGATGTCGCCCCCGAGGTGCTCACGGCCGCGCTCGGGGAGCTCGGCATGAAGGATCTCGATGAGCTGTACGAGAAGATCGGCCTGGGCGAGCGCCTGGCTCCGCTGATCGCGCGGCGGCTGCTGCCGAGTGCCGCCGCCGCGCCCGGTGGACCTGCACCGCTGGCGATCGCGGGCACCGAGGGTCTGCTGGTCAGCTACGCCCGCTGCTGCTTCCCCATTCCCTACGACCCGATTCTCGCATTCCTGTCGGCGGGGCGCGGGGTGGTGATCCACCGCGAGAATTGCGTCAACGTCGAGGACTACCGCAAGCATCCGGAGAACTGGCTGCCGGTCAGCTGGCAGAGCGCTCCGGATCGCCTGTTCTCTTCCGAGATCCGCGTCTACGTGGTGAACCGCACCGGCGTGCTGGCGGCAGTCGCCGCGGCGATCGCCAGCACGGAAACCAATATCGACCATGTGTCCATCGACGAGCAGGACAGCGATACCGCGGTGCTGACTTTCGAGCTGCGGGTGCACGACCGCCGCCAGCTCGCGCTCCTGGTGCGTGTCATCCGCCGCATGGCCGACGTCACGCGCGTAACGCGCACCATAGCCGCGCATGCGCGCGCAGAGCACAGCGGCGAGGCCGCAGCCGACAGCGACAGCAGCGGATGATTGCCCCACGAGCGAGGAGGACCAAGCAGCATGAGCCGCCAGATCATTCACACCGACCGCGCCCCGCAGGCGATCGGCACCTACTCGCAGGCGGTGCGCGCCGGCGACACCGTCTACCTGTCCGGCCAGGTGCCGCTCGACCCGGCCACCATGCAGCTGGTGAGCGGGGACATCGAAGCGCAGATCCGCCGCGTGTTCGAAAACCTCAAGGCCGTGGCGGAAGCCGCCGGCGGCTCGCTGGCGCAGGCGGTCAAGATGAACGTGTTCCTCACCGACCTGGCGCACTTCGCCAAGGTGAACGAGGTCATGGCGAGCTACTGTGCTAAGCCCTACCCGGCGCGCGCGGTGGTCGGCGTCGCACAGCTGCCCCGTGGCGCGCAGGTCGAGATCGAGTGCGTCCTGCACCTGGGCTGAGCGCGCAGTATCCGGCCGCCGGCCCTTCCCCGGGCGAGCGCGCCGAGCAGCGCCCGGTGACCGCCCTGCACGGCGTGGGCGCAGCGCTCGCCGCGCGCCTCGCGCGCCTGGGCGTGACGCGCGTTTCCGACCTGCTGTTTGTGCTGCCGTTGCGCTACGAGGACCGCACGCGGGTGTCGGCCATCGGCTCGCTGCAAAGCGGCGTCCGGGCGGCGGTGGACGGGGAGATCCAGCTCACCGAGATCGCCTACCGCGGCCGGCGCCAGCTGCTGTGCAAGATTTCCGACGGCTCGGGGATGCTGACCCTGCGGTTCTTCCATTTCTCGGCCAGCCAGCAGCAGGGCCTGGCGCGCGGCACGCGGCTGCGCTGCTTCGGCGAGGTGCGCCGCGGCCCGCTTGGTCTCGAGATGGTGCATCCGGAATATCGCCGCCTCGCGGGCGACACCGCTGCGCTCGAAGACACGCTCACCCCGATTTATCCGCTCACCGAAGGCGTGCCCCAGGGGCGCCTGCGAGCGCTCATCGGCGCATCGCTCCGCGAGCTGGAGAGAGCCGCGCTGCGCGACTGGCTACCCGCTGAGGCCGTGCTGCCGCCGGGCCTGCCCTCGTTGAAGGAAGCGCTCGGCTACCTGCACCGCCCGCCGCGCGAGGCGCAGCTCGCCGAGCTCGCCGCCGGCCGCCACCCGGCGCAGCGGCGCCTCGCATTCGAGGAGCTGCTGGCGCATCACCTGACGCTCAAGCTCAGAAAGCGCGCGCTCAAGAGCGACCCCGCCTGGGAGCTCGCGGATGGCGCCGGGCTGACGCGCCGGTTCCTGGAGGCGCTACCGTTCTCGCTGACGCGCGCCCAGTCGCGCGCGCTGCGCGATGCGCAGGAAGACCTCGCCGCGAGTGTGCCGATGGTGCGGCTGCTGCAGGGTGACGTCGGCTGCGGCAAGACCGTGGTGGCCGCGGCCGCGGCAGCGCGCGCGGCGGGCAGCGGCCTGCAGGCGGCGCTGATGGCGCCCACGGAGCTGCTGGCCGAGCAGCACTGGCGCAGCTTGCGCGACTGGTTTGCACCGCTCGGCGAGACGGTGGCGCTGGTCTCGGGCGGGCTGCCGGCGCGCACGCGGCGCAGCGCGCTCGCGGCGATCGCCTCCGGGGAGATCCGCGTGGTGGTCGGCACGCACGCGCTGTTCCAGGCAGGCATCGATTTTGCGCGCCTGGCGCTGGTCATCGTCGACGAGCAGCACCGCTTCGGCGTGCAGCAGCGTCTCAGGCTCGCGGAAAAGGGGCAAAAGCAGGGGCGCCTGCCGCACCAGCTGATCATGACGGCGACGCCCATTCCGCGCACGCTCGCCATGACCGCCTACGCCGATCTGGATATCTCCGTCATCGACGAGCTGCCGCCGGGACGCACGCCGGTGCACACGGTCGTGGTGCCCGAGCAGCGGCGCGTCGAGGTCGTGGCGCGGATCGCACAGGCCTGCCGCGCTGGTCGACAGGTGTACTGGGTCTGCCCGCTGATCGACGAATCGGACGAGTTGCGCGCGCAGGCCGCGGAAGAGACCGCCGCCGGGCTCAGCGAGGCGCTTCCGGGAGTGCGCGTGGGGCTGGTGCACGGGCGCATGCCCGCCGCCGCCAAGGATCAGGCGATGCTCGCGTTCAAGGCGGGCAGAATCCAGCTGCTGGTCGCCACCACCGTCATCGAAGTGGGGGTCGACGTGCCCAACGCGACCCTCATGGTGATCGACAACGCCGAACGCATGGGGCTAGCGCAGTTGCATCAGCTGCGCGGGCGCGTCGGGCGCGGCGCGGAGGCGAGCAGCTGCGTGCTGCTGTACCGCGCGCCGCTGTCGGCGCTGGCGCGCGAGCGTCTCAAGGTGGTCCGCGAGAGCTGCGACGGCTTCGAGATCGCGCGCCGCGACCTCGAACTGCGCGGACCCGGGGAGCTGCTCGGCACGCGTCAGACCGGACTCGCGCAGCTGCGCGTCGCCGATCTCATGCGCGACGCGGACCTGCTGCCGCGGGTGCAGGAGACGGCCGAGCTGCTGCTGGCATCGTATCCGGAGAATGTTGCCGGGCTCGCCGCCCGCTGGATCGGCGCGGGGGAGCGCTACGGCCGGGTGGGCTGAGCCTTAAGGCGCCGACATCGAGTACGGCTGCTGCGCGTTCGCGCCGGGCCAGTTGCGGTTCGGTGCGCGAGCCATGGTGAAGCGCAATTCACCGCCCGCCATGATCTCCTCGTGCCGGATGAAGGCACGCTGCAGCGGCTTGCCGTTGAGCGTGGCGCCGGCGATGTAGGGATGCGCATCGTCGAGGCCCGCGGCGATCATGCTGAAGCGCTTGCCGTTGGGCAGGTTCAGCGTTGCGCGCCGCAGGAACGGACGGCCGATGATGTATTGGTTGCTCGCCGGCGCAACCGGATAAAAGCCCAGCGCGGTGAAGATAAACCACGCTGACATCTGGCCGAGGTCGTCGTTGCCTGACAGGCCATCCGGGCGCGGTGCGTACTGACTGGCCATGATCCGGCCGAGCCGCCCCTGGGTACGCCAGGGCTGGCCGGCGGCGGCGTACAGGTAGGCGAGGTGGTGACTGGGCTCGTTGCCGTGCGCGTACCAGCCGATCAGGCCGGTGATGTCTTCCATGTGCTCGAAGAGCTTCGGATCGACCTTGGCGTCGAACACCTGATCGAGTCGGGCCAGCAGCTCATCGGCACCGCCGTGCGCCTGCGCCAGGCCGGCGATGTCCTGCGGCACGTACCAGGAGTACTGCCAGGCGTTACCCTCGGTGTAGTCCGAGCCATAACCGCTCATCGTCGGATCAAAGGGCACGCGGAAGCTGCCGTCGCGCTTGCGCGCGCGCATGAAACCGCTGGCCGGATCAAACGCGTTGCGCCAGTTCATCGCGCGCCGGTTGAACTGCGCGGCGATGTCCTTGCGGCCCATCGCCTCGGCCATGCGCGCGATGCTCCAGTCGTCGAAGGCGTATTCGAGGGTCTTCGAGGCGGCCTCGCCTTCCTCATCGATCGGCACGTAGCCGAGCTGCATGTACTGCGCGAGAGCGCCGTACGGACCGTAACTGGCGCTGGCCACCATCGCCTGCAGTGCCTGGTCGGCGTCGTAGCCGCGGATGCCTTTCAGATAGGCGTCGGCGATCACCGCTACCGCGTGGTAACCGATCATGCACCAGGTCTCCTGGCCGTGGAACGCCCACACCGGCAGCGTGCCGTAGGGGCTTGCGCGCTGCGCCGCCAGCAGTGACTGGACGATGTCGTTGCTGTGTTGTGCGCTCTGCACGATGGTCAACAACGGATGCAGCGCGCGATAGGTATCCCACAGCGAAAAGGTCGAGTAGTTGGTGAATCCCCTGGCCTGATGCACGGCGTTGTCGGGGCCGCGGAAACGCCCATCGCTGTCCATGAACAGGCTGGGCGCCATGAACGCGTGGTACAGCGCGGTGTAGAAGCTGCGCCGCAGCGGTGCGGGCGCCTCGACATCGAGCGCGCCGAGTGCCCGCGCCCACTGCGCCCTGGCATCGCGCCGTACGGCATCGAAATCCCACCCCGGCACTTCGGCCTCGAGGTTGGCGATCGCGTTGTCTTCGCTGACCGGGGATATCGCGACCTTCACGATCAGCTGTCCTCCGGCGAGCTCGGCGAAGTCGAACGCACCGACGAGCGCTCGCCCTTCGATCTGGGCACGCTGGCGTGGATCCTGCGCGCCCGGCGGTGGAAAGCCCTTGTAGAGCACGCCCTGCTCGGTGTCGCTGAACTGATGAGCGCTGATGGCACGCGAGAAGCGCATGGCGAAATACAGCTGGCGCCCGGGCGCCCAGCCGCGCGTTTCGCGAAAGCCGGTGACGGTGCCGTCGGGGCGCAGGCGCAACCGCGACCACAGCACTTTGCCCGGATAGTCGTAGATGCTGGTGCGCAGGTCGATGAGCACATGCGCGGGCCGGTCGCTGGGGAAGCTGTAGCGGTGCACGCCGACGCGAGCGCTGGCGGTGAGTTCGGCGCGGATGTTGTAGTCCGCGAGCGTGACGGCGTAGTAGCCGGGTTGTGCGATCTCCTGCTCGTGCCTGAAACGCGAGGTGTAACCGCTGCCCGGTTCGTCCACTGCGCCGCGCTCGAGTCGCACCGCGCCCGCGATCGGCATCAACAGCACATCGCCAAGATCGGAGTGCCCGGTGCCGGAGAAATGCGTGTGCGAGAAGCCGACGATGGTGTGGTCTTCGTAGCGGTAGCCCGCGGCCCAACCGAAGGCTTGGTTGTGCGGCCTGATCTGCGTGTCCGGGCTGAGCTGGATCATGCCGAACGGCACCACCGCGCCCGGGAACATGTGCCCTTCGCCGCCGGTGCCGATGAAAGGATCCACCGACGCGTAGGCGGCTGCGCCGGGGGCGGCCACGGCGGCGAATGCGGCGCTCGCGAGCGCCCAGGCCAGCAGCGACAGTGCGAGGAGCAACACCGGAGGCGCTCGGCTGGTCCGGCTGCGCGTTTTGCTCATGGCCCGCCCCTGCTGTTCTGGTCGCCGCTCAGATCAGCTATTGTGCCGCAACCCACAGCCGATCCCGGAAGTGCGCGCGCCGTGAGCCGCCGCAACCTCTCCTCCAACGCGGCGATCGCGGTTCTGAGCATCATCTTCTTCACCTGGGGAGGCCTCACCAGCCTCAACGACGTGCTGATTCCGCATCTGAAGGCGGTGTTCGCGATGAACTACGCGCAGACGATGCTGGTGCAGTTCACCTTCTTCAGCACCTACCTGCTGATGGCTATACCCTCGGGACGCGTCACGGGGCATGTCGGTTACAAGCCGAGCATCGTCATCGGTCTGATCGTCGCCGCCATCGGTGCGCTGGCGTTCTATCCGGCGGCCAAGGTGCCGTCGTATCCGCTGTTCCTGCTGGCGCTGTTCGTGCTCGCCTGCGGCATCACGCTGTTGCAGGTCTCGGCGAACCCATACATCAGCCTGCTCGGGGAGCCACGCGGCGCCTCCAGCCGCCTCACGTTGGCGCAGGCGCTGAATTCGCTCGGCCACACCCTGTCGCCGGCCCTGATCGGACCGCTGATCCTGTCGGTCGCGGTAATCGGTAGCAGGGAGCTCGCGCAGCTGCCGGGCGCGCAGCAAGAGGCCTACCGTATCGCGCAGGCCGCATCGGTGCAGCTGCCCTATCTCGGCATCGCCGCCGGATTGTTGCTGCTGGCGAGCCTGGTCTACCTGTTGCGCCTGCCGCCGCTCACCGAAGCCACCGAGCAGGCCGATCCGCACCCCCACAGGTTCGCCGAGGTGTTGCAGCACCGGCATCTGCGCCTGGGCGTGATCGCGATCTTCGTGTATGTCGGCGCGGAAGTGACTATCGGCAGCTTCCTGATCAATTACATCGCCACCCCGCGCATTGGCAACATCGATGCCGGCAGCGCCGCGCACTATGTTTCGTACTACTGGGGTGCCGCGATGACCGGGCGCTTCATCGGCTCGGTGTTGCTGCGCCGGATCGCACCGCGCGCGCTGTTATGCGTGTTCGCCCTGGTTGCGATGGCGCTGCTGGCGACCACCATTGTCAGCAGCGGCGCGCTCGCGATGTGGAGCGTGATCGCGATCGGGCTGTTCAACTCCATCATGTTCCCGACCCTGTTCACCCTCGGCATCGAAGGCCTCGGGCCGATGACCAGCAGGGCTTCGAGCCTGCTGGTGATGGCGATCTTCGGCGGCGCGGTGATCCCGCTGCTGCAGGGCCTGCTCGCGGATCGCATCGGCGTGCAGCTCGCCTTCATGCTGCCGCTGCTGTGTTACGCCTATGTCGCCTGGTATGCGCTGCAGGGATCGCGCGCGCAGCCGCTGCGGCGCACCGGGCCGGCGAAGTAGACTTATGCGCACATGATGGCGTTCGCTCTCAACAGGCCCGGCTCAGGATGACCGCGGTACCGCAGCAGTTCGCGGCGGCGCCGCAGATCCGGGAGGCGCCGTTCTGGTACCGCCTGGGGCGGCGCGTGACCGAGTACGCGCGACTGATGCGACTCGACCGCCCGGTCGGCACCTGGCTGCTGCTGTGGCCGGCGCTGTGGGCGCTGTGGATCGCGGGCACCGGCCGTCCGCGCCCGCAGGTGCTCGTGGTGTTCGTGCTGGGGGTGGTCGTGATGCGCGCCGCCGGCTGCGTGATCAACGACTTCGCCGACCGCAACATCGACCCGCACGTGCAGCGCACGCGCGACCGGCCGCTCGCCGCACGCCGCGTCGGCCCGCGCGAGGCGCTGCTGCTGTTTGCGCTGCTGCTCGCGGTGGCGCTGTACCTGGTGACGCGCCTCGACCTGCTCACCGTGCAGCTCGCGGGTATCGGCGCGTTGCTCACCATCTCCTATCCGCTCTTCAAGCGCTTCTTCCCCGTGCCGCAGCTGTACCTCGGCATCTCCTTCGGCGGCTGGAGCGTGCCGATGGCGTTCGCCGCGCAGACCGGTGCGCTGCCGCGGGTCGCGTGGGTGCTGTATATCGCCGCGGTCATGTGGGCGGCGATGTACGACACCATCTACGCCATGGTCGACCGCGAGGACGACCTCAAGATCGGCGTGAAATCGAGCGCCATCCTGTTCGCAGACCTCGACAGGCTGCTGATCGGCGTGATGCAGGGGATGATGCTGTACGCGCTGGTGCTGGTGGGGCGCAACCTGCACTTCGGACGCCCCTATCAGGCTTGTCTGGCGGCGGCGGGCGTGCTGTTCCTGTGGCAGCAGTGGCTCATCCGCAAGCGCGAACCCGCCGCCTGCCTGCGCGCCTTTCTCAACAATCAGTTCGTGGGCCTGGCGGTGTTCGTCGGCATCCTGCTGCAATATGTGTACGCCGACTGAAGCGGCGCTCGCACCCCGCATGGCAGCGCCCGGGAGCGCCCCCAGCGATGCGCCCATCACCACTTTTTCTTCAGCCCCACGTAGATGCTGTGCGGCATGACCGACAGCACCAGCGGCGTGCCGGCGCGGGAGTGCGCGAAATAACCCACGGCGCTGCCGAGCGCGAAACCTGCGATCACGTCCGACTGCCAGTGCGCACGCACCTTCATGCGGGCGATCGCGTCGTACACCGGCAGCAGCTCCAGCGCGTAGACCGCGGGGTGCTCGCGGCCGTACTCGAGCACCAGCGGCGTCACGACGGCGGCCGTGGTGGTGACCTCGCCGCTCGGGAAACTCTGGTTACCGCCGCCCTTGAACCACCTGTTGGGATCGGAAGTGATGTCCGGGCGCTCACGGGAAAACACCCGCTTCAGGACCTCCGAGGACACCCCGCCGATGACCGTCGCATCGATGGACTGCCACAGTGTGCGCCCGAAGCGCTCTTCGCCACCCTCCCAGAGCGCGCCACCCGCCTCGCCCACCAGCAGCACGGCGATCAGCGCCTGCTGGTTGGAGCGCGCCCAGATACCGCTGCTATCGTAGCTAAGTCGATGGTCGATCCCGAGCGGCCCGCCGCCGGCGTGGACCACGGGTGCCGCCCCCAACGCCGCGAGCAGCAGCCCGACAGCGGCGCAGGCGGACCACACGGTGCGGTTGCAGATCGGCACGCGTAAGCTCCAGTAATAAGAATGGGCTGTCAGCGCCTTATGAGTGTCTACAAGAATCAATCGTTCCGCGCGCGCCTCGGGTTCGCGCTGCAGGGGCTCGCCTACGGGGTGCGCGCAGAGCGCAGCTTGCAGTTCCAGCTGGTCGCGTTTACCGCCGCCATGGCGGTGCTCGGTATTTTGCACCCCGGCGCGCTGTGGTGGGCGCTGGTGCTGCTGGCGAGTGCCGCCGTGATCGCGGCCGAGCTGTTCAACAGCGCGCTCGAACGGCTCGCCGATGAGCTGCACCTGCATGATCACCCCGGTATCCGCATCGTGAAGGATTGCGCGGCCGCGGGCGTGCTCATCGCGGTCCTTGGGGCACTCGGTGTCGCGCTCGCGCTGCTCGCGCACCTGTTTGGCCGCTGAGGCAAGCGCAGCGGCGCGGCGGGCCGGCAGGCGCTGTGCGCGCAGAATAACCAATTGTCGACTCAAGGTGCTACGCCTCGTTGACATGGGCCGGCGCGCTCGGGCATCGTCCTGTACCGCATGAGCCAGCTGACATCCGACCCCATCCGGCACGACTGGTCGCTCGCTGAGGTGCAGGCGCTGTTCGGCCTGCCGTTCATCGACCTGATCCTGCGCGCACAGCGCGTGCACCGCGCGCACCATGAACCCAACACCGTGCAGATGAGCACGCTCTTGTCCATCAAGACCGGTGCCTGCCCGGAGGATTGTGCCTACTGCCCGCAGAGTGTGCGTTACGACACCGGGCTCGCGCCGCAAGCGCTCATGGAGGTCGCGACGGTGCGCGAGTGCGCCGCACGCGCCAAAGCCGCGGGCGCGACGCGCTTTTGCATGGGTGCGGCCTACCGCTCGCCCAAGGCTCGGGACCTTCAGGTGATCGTGCAGATGGTCCGCGAGGTGTGCGCACTCGGGCTCGAGAGCTGCGCCACGCTCGGCATGCTGACGCCGGCCCAGGCGCTCGAGCTCAAGGCCGCCGGTCTCGACTACTACAACCACAATCTCGACACCTCGCCGGAGTTCTACGGCGAGATCATCACCACGCGCACCTACCAGGTCCGGCTCGACACGCTCGCGGCGGTGCGCGCCGCGGGACTCAAGGTGTGTTGCGGCGGCATCCTCGGCATGGGCGAGTCGCTCACCGATCGCGCCCAGCTGCTGCGCACGCTGGCGAGTCTGCCGGCGCATCCCGAGAGCGTGCCGATCAACCAGCTGGTGAAAGTCCCGGGCACCCCGCTCGCGGGCGCCGCGGATCTGGATCCGCTGCAATTCGTGCGCACTATCGCGGTCGCGCGGGTGCTGATGCCGCGCGCGCACGTACGCCTGTCGGCCGGGCGTGAGAGCATGAGCGATGAGCTGCAGGCGCTGTGCTTTCTCGCCGGGGCGAACTCCATCTTCTACGGCGAGAAACTGCTCACCACCGGCAACCCCGACGTCGAGCGCGACCGGCGGCTGTTCGCACGGCTGGGACTCACCGCCGAGGCCGCGCCCGGCGGCGCGGCCTCCGCTGCGAGCTGAAAACCGCAGGTACCCGCTCGCCATGAAACGAGCCGCACCGGCACTTGAGGCGGCGCTGTCGCGGCTTGCGCAAATGCAGCTGTGGCGCCAGCGCACCACGGTCGAGGGCTTCGCTGCGGCCGACGCTCGCACGGCGGCGCTCGCCGGCGGGCGTGAGCTCATCGACTTCAGCAGCAACGACTACCTGGGCCTGGCGCGCCACCCAGTGCTCGCCGCGGCCATGAGCGCGTGCGCGGCGCGCGTCGGCGCGGGCAGCGGCGCCTCGCATCTGGTCAGCGGCCACGGCCTCGAGCACGAGCGGCTGGAAGAGGAGCTGGCGGCCTTCACCGGGCGCGAACGCGCGCTGCTCTTCTCCACCGGCTACATGGCGAACCTCGCGGTCATGAGCACACTCGCCGCCCGCGGCGAGCGCGTGCTGCTCGATCGCCTGTGCCACGCATCGCTCATCGACGGTGCGATTCTTTCGGGTGCGCAATTGCGGCGCTACCGTCACGCCGACGCGCAGGCCGCGGCACGGCTGCTGGCCTCGGATGGAGCTCCTGCGGCGCTCATCGCCACCGACGGCGTCTTCAGCATGGACGGGGATCTCGCCCCGCTCCCGGAGCTGGCGCGCGCCGCGCGCGCGCACGAGGCCTGGCTCGTGGTCGACGACGCGCACGGCCTCGGGGTCGTGGGCGCCAACGGGCGCGGTGCGCTCGAGCACTTTGGCCTCGACGCCGAGGATGTGCCGGTGCTCATCGGCACGCTGGGCAAGGCCTTCGGGTCGTTCGGCGCGTTCGTGGCCGGCGGCGCCGATCTTATCGAGTTGCTGATCCAGAAGGCGCGCCCCTACCTCTACACGACTGCGCTGCCGCAGCCGGTGGCGGCCGCCACGCGCCGGGCGCTCGCCCTGGCGCAGGCGCAGAGCTGGCGGCGCGAGCGCGTGCTGGCGCTCACCGCGCGCTTCCGCAAACACGCGAGTGAGGCGCAGGTGCCGCTCAGCGCCTCAATCACCCCCATCCAGCCCATCGTGTTTGGCAGCGCGGCCGCCGCGCTCGCCGCGCAGCGGCAGTTGCAGGAGGCGGGCCTGTGGGTCGTGGCCATCCGGCCGCCCACCGTGCCCCAGGGGAGCGCGCGCCTGCGTGTCACGCTGTCCGCCGCGCACACCGAAGCGCAGGTCGATGAGCTCATCGGGCAGCTGGCGGGCTGCTGCGCGCGGGCGGGGAGCTAAGCCAGCGTGAGCGCGCTGAACTACGAGGTCAGCGGACGCGGCCGCGACCTGGTGCTGCTGCACGGCTGGGGTCTGAACCTACGGGTGTGGGATGAGCTCGCGGGCGCGCTGGCACGGCGCTTCCGTGTCATCGCCATCGATCTGCCCGGGCACGGCAAGAGCGACTGGCACCCGCACGCCAGCACGCCGGCCGCGCAGGCCTGGCGGGTCCACGAGACACTCGCGCCGCTCACGCAGCGCTACGCGCTGCTCGGCTGGTCCCTGGGGGGACAGTTCGCGCTCGATCTCGCCGCCGCCATGCCCGCGGCAGTCGAGCGCCTGGCGCTGGTCGCCACGACTCCGAAGTTCCTCGCGGCCCGTGACTGGCGCTGCGGAACGGCGCCGGCGCTGCTGGCGAAGCTCGAAGAGCAGCTGCCGGGAAACTGTGAGCGCACGGTGAGCGAGTTCCTCGCGCTGCAGGTGCGCGGCTGCGCGCCGCGGACCGCCAAGCGCGTGCTGAGGACGCTGCGCGAGGCGCTGGCGGTACATGGGGCGGCGCGTCCGGAGGCGCTCGCGCGCGGGCTTGAGAGGCTGAAGGAGGGCGACCTGCGAGCGGCGCTGGAGCTGGTGCGCGTGCCGGCGCTGGTGATCGCCGGACGGCATGACCGGATCACGCGCCCAGCAGCCAGCCGCGCGCTGGCGGCGGCGCTGCCGAAGGCGCGCTACGTCGAATTCACGCGCGCCGCCCACGCCCCGTTCCTCTCGCACCCGGTGCGATTCGCGCAGCTGCTCGCGGAGTTCCTGCGTGGCTGAGCCGGGCGAGCTCTTTCGCCTCGACCGCTCAAGGCTGCGTGCGTCCTTTGATCGCGCCAGCGCCAGCTATGAGTCGTCCGCCAGCCTGCAGGCGCGCGTCGCCGCAGAGCTGCTCGAGCGGCTCGCGACGTTTGCTTTCGAACCGCAGGTGGTGCTCGACCTGGGCGCGGGCACCGGCCGCGTCACGCGTGAGCTCAAGCGCCGCTACCGGCGCGCGCTCGTGATTGCGCTCGACCTCGCCCCCGGGATGCTGCGCGAGGCGCGCCGTCACAGCCAACTGTGGCGCCGCTTCGAACGGGTGTGCGGGGATGCGCTGCGCCTGCCACTCGCCGCCGGCAGTGTCGATGTGGTGTTCAGCAGCCTGATGCTCCAATGGTGCGAGCCGCTTGATACGGCGCTCGCCGAAGTGCGTCGCGTCCTCAAATCCGACGGCTTCTTTGCCTTCAGTACCTTTGGTACCGACACGCTGTACGAGCTGCGCAGCGCCTGGACGCACGCCGACGGCTACAACCATGTGAATCACTTCGTCGACGTGCATGATGTCGGCGATGCCCTGGTGCGCGCAGGTCTCATGGAGCCGGTGCTGGATGTGGATCGCGTTGCGGTTGGCTACCCCGATGCGCTGTCGCTGATGCGCGATCTCAAGGCCATCGGCGCACACAACGTGACCGCCGGGCGCCCGCGCGCCCTGGCGGGACGGGCGCGGCTCAAGCGCATGCAGGACGCGTACGAAGCGTTTCGCCGTGATGATCGACTGCCGGCCACCTACGAAGTCATCTACGGCGCGAGCTGGGGAGCGGCGGGGCGGGCCGCCGCGACTGCCGTAGCGGGTGAAGCGCGCATCGCGCCGGGGTCGATCCGGCGGGCAGGCCGGCCATGACCGGCAGGGGGATTTTTGTCACCGGCACGGACACGGCAGTGGGCAAGACCGTCGTGGCGTGCGCCCTGGTACGCGGGCTGCGGGCCCACGGCGCGCGCGTCGCGGTCATGAAGCCGGTCGCCTCCGGCGCTACCCGCACACGCGAGGGCTTGCGCAGCGCCGACGCCCTGGCGCTCATCGCGGCGGCCGAGGCAACGGCACCTTACAGCCTCGTGAACCCTTATTGCTTCGAGCCAGCCATTTCACCGCATATCGCCGCAAAAGAGGCCAGGATCGAGGTTGATACCACCACGATCCGCAAGAACTTCGACGCCCTCGCGGCGGAAGCGGACTGGGTAGTGATCGAGGGCGCGGGCGGCTGGTTCACCCCGATCAATGAGCGGCAGACCATGGCGGACCTGACCTGGGCGCTCTCCGTGCCGACCCTCATGGTCGTGGGCGTCACGCTCGGGTGTCTGAATCATGCGCAGTTGACGCGCCTTGCGATCGAAGCGCGGGGTGTGAGTTTCGCCGGCTGGGTCGCGAGCGGGGTCGATCCGGGTATGGCGCGGATCGAGGAGAATCTCGCCTCGCTCGAGCGGCTGCTCGGTGAGCCCGCCCTCGCCTTCGTGTCCTGGGTGCCCGAAGCCGTTTCGTCGCTCACGCTCACGCAGGCGGCGGCGCGGCTCGCAGGACGGGTCGATAAGTTTCTGACGCGCCTTGAATAAAGGCGGTTGCGCGTTACCATCGAGGCCGCCGTGGACGGCGAACCACTGCGCATCGAGATCCAGATCTGCCCGAACTGCTCGCTGAGTGCGCGCGGCGCGCAGGTATTTTTTGCCGCCGCCTGCCTGGTGCCGCTCGGGGTCGGCGGGTTCCTCGCCCTAAAGGCTGATCCTGCCGTTTGCGGGATTCGAGATGGCGCTGCTCGGCTGGGCGCTTAAGCTATCCCTCGAGCGCCGCTTCCACCGCCAGATCATTACCGTCACCGAGTGCGACGTGAGCATCGAATCGCGTGCGCGCGAGTGCTTCGCGCGGGTCGTGTTCCCGCGGCATTGGGCGCAGGTTAAACTGCGCCGCCCCGCAGCGCGCCTGCACCCGAGCCGACTCACCATCGAGTCGCACGGGCGCCAATGCGAGCTGGGCAGCTTTCTCACGGAAGGGGAGCGGCGTGGACTGGCGCTTCGGTTACAGCGCCTCATCGGCCGCGTCAACGAGTCGCCCTCCTGGCCCTGGGCCTCAAGCAGGTCTTAGGGCGGAGCAGGTTTGCTTTCTTGTGAAATGCGCACCGCCCCCGCACGCTCGGGCGCGCGCTGTAAGGCACGTTAACGATGATTCGCACAAAGCTCGCCCCTCTCGCCCTGCTCGTCGCGGCGGCGTGCGGCTGCGGCCCGGCGCGGGCCGACTCGGGCTGGGGCCTGCTCAACATGCCCGAGGGGGTCACCGAGATCAGCCGCAAGATCTACGCCCTGCACATGAAAATCTTCTGGGTGTGCGTCGCCATCGCCGTCGTGGTGTTCGGCGCGATGATCTGGTCGATCGTCGCCTACCGCAAGTCGAAGGGCGCAATCCCCGACGGCACGCTGGTCCACAACACCAAGGTCGAATTCATCTGGACCGTAGTGCCGGTGTTCATCCTGATCGGCATGGCGGTGCCGGCGGCGAAGACCCTGGTGGAAATCGAGGACACGACCAAGACCGAGCTCACCATCAAGGTCACCGGCTACCAGTGGGGCTGGCATTACGACTACCTCGACGACGGCGTGGCCTACTACTCGCGCCTCGACCGCAAGAGCGACGCGGCACGCGAGCTGCTCTCCGGGATCGATCCCAATACCGTCGATCATTACCTGCTCAACGTCGATCACCCGCTGGTCGTGCCGGTCGGCACCAAGGTGCGCCTGCTGATCACCGGCGCGGACGTCATCCATTCCTGGTGGGTGCCGGCTTTCGGGGTAAAAAAAGACGCGATTCCGGGCTTCGTGAATGAGGCCTGGTTCAGGGTGGACACGGACAAGCCCGGCCTGTACCGCGGCCAGTGCGCGGAGCTGTGCGGCCGTGATCACGGCTTCATGCCCATCGTGGTCGACGTGCGCTCCAAGGCGGACTTCGCAAGCTGGCTCAAGGACAAGGCGGCCGAGCAGAAACAGGCGGCCGCTCCGAGCGCCGCGCCCGCACCGCCCGCACCGGCCGCGCCGGCCGCGACGAGCGCTGGCGCGAGTGCTTCCTGATCAGCCGCGGCCAAGAGAATCCGCCAGATGCCTACGCCGCTCTCGCACGCCGCCTCCCACGAGGAGCACGACCACAAGCCGAGCGGCTGGCGGCGCTGGGTCTACGCAACCAACCACAAGGACATCGGGACGATGTACCTGATCTTCGCCGGCACGATGTTCTTCATCGGCGGTCTCATGGCGATGCTCATTCGGCTTGAGCTCTTCAAGCCCGGCCTGCAGTTCTTCGACCCGCAGTTCTTCAATTCCATGACCACCATGCACGCGCTGATCATGATTTTCGGCGCGGTGATGCCGGCGTGGACGGGACTGGCGAACTGGATGATTCCGCTGCAGACCGGTGCGCCGGACATGGCGCTGCCGCGCCTCAACAACTTCAGTTTCTGGATCCTCCCCTTTGCGTTCACGCTGCTGCTGTCGTCGCTGTTCGTGCCCGGCGGGGCGCCGGCGGGCGGCTGGACCATGTACCCGCCGCTGGCGCTGCAGACCGGGGCGTCCTTTCCGATGCTGATCTTCTCCATCCACCTGATGGGCGCCTCCTCGATTCTCGGCGCCATCAACATCGTGGTCACCATCATCAACATGCGCGCGCCGGGCATGACGCTGTTGCGCATGCCGCTGTTCGTGTGGACGTGGCTGATCACCGCTTATCTTCTGATCGCGGTGATGCCGGTGCTCGCCGGAGCGGTGACCATGCTCCTCACCGATCACTTCTTCGGCACCACCTTCTTCACCGCCGCGGGCGGGGGTGACCCGGTGATGTTCCAGCATATCTTCTGGTTCTTCGGGCATCCGGAGGTCTACATCCTCATCCTGCCCGCGTTCGGCATCATCTCGGAAGTCATTCCGACGTTCGCGCGCAAGCCGCTGTTCGGCTACGAGGCGATGGTGTACGCGGTCGCCTCGATTGCCTTCCTGTCGTTCATCGTCTGGGCGCACCACATGTTCACGGTCGGCATGCCGCTCGCGGCGCAGCTGTTCTTCATGCTCTCGACCATGCTGATCGCGGTGCCCACGGGCGTGAAGGTGTTCAACTGGACGGCGACCATGTGGAAGGGCTCGCTCACCTTCGAGCCCCCGATGCTGTTCGCGCTGGCGTTCCTGTTCCTGTTCACCATCGGCGGCTTTTCCGGTCTGATGCTGGCGATCGTGCCGGCCGACTACCAGTACCAGGACACCTACTTCGTCGTGGCGCACTTCCACTACGTGCTGGTGCCGGGGTCGGTCTTCGGCATCATGGCGGGGGTGTACTACTGGCTGCCGAAATGGACTGGCCACATGTACGACCTGAAGCTCGCCACCTGGCACTTCTGGCTGTCGGCGATCTTCGTGAACGTGCTGTTCTTCCCGCAGCACTTCCTGGGACTCGCAGGCATGCCGCGCCGCATCCCCGACTACGCGGTGCAGTTCACCGACTGGAACATGGTGTCTACGATCGGCGCTTTCGGCTTCGGCCTGGCGCAGCTGCTGTTCCCGTACATCATCTGGAAATGCGTGCGCTCGGGTGCGCGCGTCGGCAACAAGGCCTGGGAGGGCGCGCACGGACTGGAGTGGGAGCTGCGCTCGCCGCCACCGTATCACTCCTGGACCACGCCGCCCTCGGACGCGGTCATCGCGCGCGGCGCGGAGCACTGATGCAGCCGCACATCACGAGCCGGCACACGGCGCCGCAGCACGAGGCACCGCGGCGCCGGCACGTACGGCGCAGCGCGCGGCTGTTCGCGCTGATCGCGGCGGCCTTCTACCTCGGCTTCATCGTCATGACGCTGCTGCGGGGCTGGCGATGAGCGACCTCAGGCGCGCCAACCGCAACATGACCTGGAAGCTGCTCGCCATCGCGGCCGGCAGCTTCGGGTTTGGTTTTGCGCTGGTGCCGCTGTACAACGTGCTGTGCGCGGTCACCGGCTACGGCGATCAGGCCAAGCTCCTCGAGCGCGTACAGGCCATCGAGCACCCGGACGTCAATCGCACCGTGAAGGTGCAATTCCTGGCGGACGTCGCCAGCGCCGGCACTTTCGAGTTCCGCCCGGCGGTGCGCACCCTCGATGTGCATCCGGGCCAGCTGTACCGCGCGCAGTTCTACGCGCACAACCACACCGGGCGTGCCACCGTGGCGCAGGCGGTGCCCAACATCGCGCCCTCGGAAGTGGCCGCGTACTTCCACAAAACCGAATGCTTCTGCTTCTCGCCCCAGCACTTTGATCTCGACGAGGGGCGCGAGCTGGCGGTGCGCTTCATCATCGACCCGCAGCTGCCGCGTCACATCGATCTGATCACGCTGGCGTATACGTTTTACGACGAATCCTCGCGCGTCACCTCGCGACGCTAGGCGCACTTCCGGCAGGAAAGCTCACCGACATGGCCAAGGCCCACGCTCCCGACAGCAGCCACTACTACATTCCGCATCACAGCCCCTGGCCGATCCGCGGCTCGATCGCGCTGTTCGCCATGATGCTGGGGGCGATCGGCTTTCTGAATGACTGGGCCGGCGCGTGGTCGTTCCTGCCCGGCGCGGTGCTGCTTGCCTACATGTTCTTCGGCTGGTTCGCCACCGTCATCGGCGAGAACCAGCAGGGCGTCTACAACCTGCAGGTCGACCGTAGTTTCCGCATGGCGATGATGTGGTTCATCTTCTCCGAGGTGATGTTCTTCGGCGCGTTCTTCGGCGCGTTGTTCTATGCGCGCATGCTGGCGGTGCCGTGGCTCGGCGGGGAGGGCGTCAAGGTATTCACCAACTTCATCCTCTGGCCCAAGTTCGAGGGCATCTGGCCGAGCAACGGCCCGGGGCACGTCGGCGGCCGCGCCGACTCCACCTTCAGCACCATACCCGCGATCGGCATACCCGCGCTCAACACCGCGATCCTGCTCACCAGCGGCCTCACGGTCACCCTCGCCCACAACGCGCTGCGCGCGGGCCATCGCGTCCGGCTGGGGCTGTTCCTGGCGCTGACGTTCCTGCTGGGGTTTACCTTCGTAGGCTTCCAGGTCCGTGAGTACGGCGAGGCCTACCGGCAGCTCGGCCTGCGGCTCTCGACCGGCATCTACGGCTCGACGTTCTTCATGCTCACCGGCTTCCACGGCCTGCACGTGACCCTCGGCGCGATCATGCTGCTGGTCATCTGGCTGCGGGTGTTGCGCGGGCACTTCACCGCCACCCGGCACTTCGCCTTCGAGGCGGTCGCCTGGTACTGGCACTTTGTCGACTGGGTGTGGCTCGGCCTGTTCATTTTCGTGTACTGGCTGTAGATGGGCGCGCAGCTCGCCGGCGGGCACCGGGAGACGCACGACGTGGCGCTCTAGGGATGCGGCGGGGTGCTGCCGGACTGCAGTGCATGGGGCGAGATGAGCCCGAGGTACCAGGCCAGCATCAGCAGCGCGAACAGCACCAGCGACACGGTGATGCGAATGGTCAGGGCACGCGCCAGTCTGCGCGAATCGTCGGCACCCCCGCGCGACAGATGGAACAGCCCAAAGCCGAGGCTCGCGGCAATCGCCGCGAGGCTCACCAGGATCAGCAGCCAGACGAGCGCTTGCATGCCTAGGGCGCAGTGTATCTCGGATAAGCGCGCGTTCGCCCCGTCGCCGGCCCTCACGGTCGTGACGCTGCTGCTGTGCGCGCTCTTTGTCCGCTTAGGTTTCTGGCAGTGGCACAAGGGGGTGCAGCGCCAGCAAGAGTGGACCCGCTTCGCGCGCGGCGCGGAGCAGCTGCTGGTGCTCGGCGCGCGCGCCGCGAGCGACGTGCCGCTGTTCCAACGCGTGAGTGTTACGGGGCAGCTGGATGCCGCGCACCAGTTCCTGCTCGACAACCGCACTTACCGCGGAAGCGCCGGGTACGAGGTGCTGACGCCGCTGGCGCGCGCCGGCGCCGCTGTGCTGCTCATCGATCGCGGCTGGGTGCCGTTCTCGGGCAGTCGCGCGCGATTGCCGGACATTGCCTTTGAGGCCGCGGCGCCCGTGACCTTGAGCGGACGCATCGCCGCGTTGCCGAGCGCGGGGCTCGCCAGCGGCCGGGCGGCTCCCGACGCGCGTGCTCCGTGGCCGAAAGTCACCAGTTACCCGAGCGCCGATGAGCTCAGCGCGGCGCTCGGCGCGCCGCTGGCGGCTCGCATGCTGCTCCTCGATCCGCAGGCGCCCTTCGGTTACGTGCGCGACTGGCAACTGCCCGCAATGGCGCCGCTGCGGCACTTCTCCTACGCCATCCAGTGGTGGAGCTTCGCGGCGCTGGCCCTCATCGCGTGGACGCTCATGAGCACGCGCAGAAACCACGGTGCAAAAACAAGATGAGCCCCACCGCGAGCAAGCTGCGCGAGCGCAATCTGCGCACCCTGGCAGCTCTCGCGGCACTGTTCCTGCTGCCACTCGTCATGGCGCTCCTCACTTACTACGGCACCGGCTGGCGTCCGGCGCGCCGCGTGAACCACGGCGTGCTGATCACGCCGACGCGGCCGTTGCCGCCGCTCACTTTGCCCCGCGTGACCCTCGCTCCCGCGGCCAGGCTGTCGCAGTCAAACGGCGCCGGAGCGGCGTACGAGACGCCGTTTCGCGGCAGGTGGTCCCTGGTGTATGTCGGCAACGGTGCCTGCGACAGCGCGTGCCGCCAGGCGCTCTACGTGATGCGCCAGACGCGCCTGGCACTCAACAACGACATGACGCGCCTTGCGCGGGTGTTCCTCGCCAGCGCCGACTGCTGTGCCCGCGAGTTCCTGGCGCGTGAACAGGCGGGACTTGAAGTGCTGGATGCGGCAGGTCCGGCCGGCACAGCGCTGCTGCGCGAGTTTCCGTCGCCGGGGCGCGAGCATGTGCTGTTCGTCGTCGATCCGCTCGGCAACCTCATGATGAGCTACGATGCCCGCCAGGATCCTCACGGGCTGCTCGAGGACCTGACGAAGCTGCTGAAGCTTTCTCATATCGGCTGAGATTCCAAGAAAGTAACCATGCCGGTTGCCCGCTGGATGCGCCGCCTGGCCATTGCAGGCGTGCTGTTGTGCTTCGCCGTGGTGGTGCTGGGCGCGTACGTGCGCCTGAGCGCCGCCGGGCTCGGCTGCCCCGACTGGCCCGGCTGTTACGGCCAACTCACCCCGCCGGGCGCAGCGGACAGCGCCAGTGCGCAGGCCGCTTACGCCGACCGGCCGCTGGTGCTCGGCAAGGCATGGCGCGAGATGCTGCATCGCTATGCCGCCGCTACGCTCGGACTCGTGATCCTCCTCATCACCGCGCTCGCTGCAGCCTCGCGCCGCCGGCGCCTCGCGAGCGTGCCGTTCGCGCTGGCGCTGTTCGCCATCGTGATCGTGCAGGCAATCTTGGGAATGCTGACCGTCACCTGGCAGCTGAAGCCGCTCATCGTGACCTTGCACCTGCTGTTCGGAATGACCACGCTCGGCCTGTTGTGGTGGCTGATGCTGTCGCTGCCGAAGGGCTCCTGGGGCGCGGCCGCACTGCACAGCGCAGGCAGAGTGATCAGCGGTGGCGGCGCCTCGCCCATAGTGAACGCTCAGCGGCTCGCGCTAGTGGGTCTGGCCGCGCTCACCGTGCAGCTCGCGCTCGGCGGCTGGACCAGCAGCAATTACGCCGCGGTCGCCTGCCCGGACTTTCCGAAGTGTCAGGGCGCGTGGTGGCCGCACACCGATTACCGCAACGCCTTCGTGCTGTGGCGCGGTCTCAACATCAACTACGAAGGCGGCGTGCTCGACAACCCGGCGCGCGTCGCCATTCATCTCACGCACCGCCTGGGCGCGCTGGTGACGGCCGTGGCGCTGACGCTCGGCGCGGTGTTTGTGTTGCGGCGCCGCGGGCTGTCCGGCGCACGCCTGCGGGCCTGGGCGGTGCTCGGGGCACTCGGCCTGCAGCTGCTCATCGGCGTTTCCATGGTGCTCAAGGCCTTCCCGCTGTGGCTCGCCACGGCGCACGCGGCCGGGGCCGCGCTGTTGCTGCTCGCTACGCTGGCGCTGCTGCGGTCCCTGAGCGCACGGTGAGATCAGGCCTGTGCCGGGAAGGATGCCATGTAAGGCTGTGCTTCCTTGACCACCCGTGCGACCGAGGGGCGTTGCAGCAGCCGCTGCAGATACGCCGCCGCTTTCCTGCAGCGATCGCCCAGGGGTATCACCAGGTTGGCGTAGAACAGCGCCGGCGCGGCCGCGCAGTCGGCCATGCTGAATGCATCCCCCATGGCCCAGGTGCCCGATTGCGTCTCGCGCTCAATCATTGCATACGCAGTGCGCAGCAATGTCTGCGCCTGCTCCACGCCATGCGGATCGCTGCTCCCCGCCGGACGTAAACGGTCGGTGACGATCTTCTGCATCGGTTCCTGCACGTACAGGTCATAGAATCGATCGCGCAGGCGCGTATCCCGCGCCAGGTCCGCTTCCTTTGGCACCAGCTGCGTCTTTCCCGGCCAGTGCTGTGCCAGGTATTCGATGATGATGCTCGATTCCGGGATGGTCCGACCCCTCATCTCGTCGCGCAACACCGGAAAGCGGCCGATGGGCCAAATCCTTTTAAAGTCTTCCCGGGAAGCCTCATCGCCGAGGTCGACGATGTGAGGCTCGAAGGGCGTGTCGTTCTCGTACAAGGCGATGAGCGCCTTCCAGCAGAATGACGCCAGAGGATGGTAATAGAGCCGCAGACCCGATGGTTCGCTCATGAGTGCCAACGTACCGTAGGCACCTGGCTTAGGACAACCGGGAATCTAGAAATCGCCCCACCGCGATCTGCTAGGCTGCCTATCCTAAGACCCCGACCCATTTCCTCCCCACTACCGTGGCGACGACATCGGACTATGTAGCGGGCGCGCCGGCTCTTTGGCGCCGCTACCTCGAATTGACCAAGCCGCGGGTCGTCGCGCTCATTGTTTTCACGGCCATCGTCGGCACGTTGCTCGCAAGTCCGGGGATGCCGCCGCTCGAAGCTCTGGTGTGGGGCAATCTCGGCATCGCGCTCGCCGCCGCCTGCGCGGCCACCCTCAACCAGGTCCTCGACCGGCGGATCGATGAGCAGATGGCGCGCACCCGCGCGCGGCCGCTGCCGAGCCGACAGCTCACGCAGCGTAATGCACTGCTGTTCGCCGCGGTGCTCGGCGTGAGCGCCATGGCGATCCTCGCCTTGCTGGTCAACCTGCTCACCGCGGTGCTGACCTTCCTGTCACTCATCGGCTACGCGGTCATCTACACGGTGTGGCTGAAGCGCGCGACCTCGCAGAACATCGTCATCGGTGGCGCGGCCGGGGCAGCGCCGCCGGTGCTCGGCTGGGCGGCGGTGACCAACAGCATTGACCCGAATGCGCTGCTGCTGTTTCTCATCATCTTCGCGTGGACACCGCCGCACTTCTGGGCGCTGGCGATCGCGCGCCGCGATGAATACGCGCACGCCGGCATTCCGATGCTGCCGGTGACGCACGGCGTCGCCTACACGCGCCAGCAGGTGCTGCTGTACACCGTGCTGCTGACGGTGGTGACGCTGCTGCCGTTCCTCACCGGCATGAGCGGCCTCATCTACCTCGTGGCCGCGCTGGGACTGAACGGCGGGTTCCTGTACTACGCACTGGCGCTCAAGATCAGCGCGCGCGAGGAGCTGCCGATGCGCGTATTCCGCTTCTCCGTGACCTATCTCATGTGGCTGTTCGCGGCGCTGCTGGTGGATCACTACCTGCCGAGCATGCGCGGCATCGGAGCTTGAGCCGGGCTGGATCCAGATGGGTTACGCCGGTGCCGGCGCTCACGCGCTGCACGTCGAAATAGCCACGCTGCGCACTGCGGCGAACTTCCGGCATGGCTTGCGCTCCCGTGCGGCTTACGGCGCGCGCTTCAGCGTCATCTGCCAGGAATAGATCACGCGGTCCTTCAGCAGCAGCATGCCGGCGGAGCGGTAGTTGTCGGCGTCGATCTGACCCAGGTGCTCCGAGCCGTGATAGCCGGAAGCTTCGCAGCCGTACACCGACAGGATGGAAGACCCGATGACCGCAAACCGCCCCTGCAGCGTGCCGAACATCGCGCTTTCGAAGGTCCACTTCATGCTGGAGGCGCCCGGAGCGGGCGGTTCGATCCAGTAGGCGTGCACGAACTCGGTCGGCGGGGACCCGAGCACCTTGAGTGTCCCGGACAGCAGCCAGCACTCCGGGCGATGCGCGATCTCGGTGCGGCCGATCGCCTCCAGCGGTTCCCCGTCGGTGCGCCACAGCGTCCCGGTCCCGGTCCACACCGCGGGCTCGAACAAAAACGTATGCGCCATGGGTGCATTATGGCGCGCACCGGAGGTTTCGGGGTACGTTGCACCGAAGCGACAGTGAAAGGCGCCATTATGTTGACGGAACGCATCTGGTCGGGAAATTCCCTGCGAAATTTTCACTATCTCATCGCCTGTTCCGAGACCGGCGAAGCGCTCGCCGTCGACCCGCTCGAGTGGCGGCTGTGCCTGGACGCGGCGCGCAAGCGCGGCTGGGAGATCACGCAGATTCTCAACACGCACGAGCACAGCGACCACACCGGCGGCAATGCCGGGCTCAAGGCGGCAACCCACGCAAAGGTAGCCGCGCACGCGGGTGCCGCCGCGCGGATCGGCGGCGTGGATCGCGCCCTGGCCAAGGGGGACGTGATCAAGGTGGGGCGCACCGCGGAGCTCGAATGCCTCGACACGCCCGGCCACACGCTCGCGCATATCTGCCTGCTGGCGCGCACGGATGAGCCGGCGCTGTTTTGCGGCGACACGCTGTTCAACGCGGGCGCGGGCAACTGTCACAACGGCGGGCACCCGGAAAAACTCTACGACAGCTTCGTGACCCAGCTGGCGCGCCTGCCGGATGAGACGCGCGTATTCCCCGGGCACGAGTACCTGGCACGCAATCTCGAGTTCACGCTCGATCGCGAACCCACCAACCAGGACGCGGCGCAGCTGCTCGGGCAGGCGCGCCATCACGACCCGGCCGCGGCGGTGGTGACCACGCTCGGCCAGGAGAAGCGCATCAACACGTTCTTCCGGCTGCAGAATCCCACGGTCATTGCGCGGCTGCGGGAGGCGTTTCCGGAGATCGGCGAGCATCCGAATGCCCGCACCGTATTCGTGAAGCTGCGCGAGTTGCGCAATCGCTGGTGAGCGCATGCGCGTTCCACGCTCGATCCGCCGGCGGCTTAAGGCTTTCCAGCAGGCGCTTTCCCATCCAGCAGGCGCTTTCCCATCCAGTCGAGATAACGCTCGGCGCGGTCCTTGAGGAAGCTGGGCCGGGTCAGCGAGTGAGACTGGCCGGGATACACCACGAGTTGGGTCGGCACGCCGAGCGTGCGCAGCGCCTGGTACATCTGCTCGCCGCCGGCTATGGGCACGTTGAAGTCCTTGTCGCCCCCCAGGAACAGGGTGGGCGTGTGGATCCGATCCGCGTGGAAGAACGGGTACGACACCTTGATCCACAGTGCAGGATTGCGCCACGGGGGTCCTAACTCGGCGTTGTACTCGAGCACATACTGGTCGGAACCGTAGGTCGCGATTTGATCGCCACTGCCCGCTCCGCTGATCGCCGCCTTGAAACGCGCGTCGCTGGCAATGACGTAGTCCGTGAGAAGTGCGCCGTAGCTCCAGCCTCCGATACCGAGGCGCGCCGGGTCGGCGATGCCCCTGGCAATCGCATAGTCGACGCCCGCCAGCAGATCCTCGACTTCCTTGTGGCCCCAGTCGGCCGCGATGCTGCGCGCGAATTTCGCACCGCGACCCGTGCCACCGCGATAGTTGATCGCCAGCGCCACGTAGCCGTGAGTGGCGAACAGCTGCCGTTCGAGCGGTGGGGCGTAGCTCTCGAGCTCGAGCGAGTGGTCATCCTGGCCGTTGGGTCCGCCGTGAATCCACAGGATCGTCGGGTAGCGTCGCCCCGGCACATAGTCCGGAGGCTTGACGATCTGCCCGTGTATCTGCGTTCCATCACGGCTACTGAAGGAGATGTCCTCCACCGGGCCGAGCGCAAGCTCCGCGAACAGCGCCTGGTTGTGGTCACTCAACGGGCGCAACCGCCCCTCTTCAAGGGCAAATACCTCTACCGGCGCGCGATCGCTCGACACCAGGACGGCGGTATGCCCGGCAGCCGCGGTGAGCTCGTGCACGACCATCGGACCTGCGAGGCGCTCGATCGCACCCGTGTCGAGTGCGACCCGCGCCGGGTACTGGCTGCCGTCGTCCTCCACGGCGAACTGTATCGAGCGGCCGTCGGCGGCGAACTTCGGAGAGACCACCGCGCGGTCGAGGCCAGCGGTCAGGGTGCGCACGCGCCCCGAGGGCACCTCCGCCACTGCGAGACTGTCCATGATGTAGGCGTTGTATTTCGGTTCCGCACCCTGCAGAAAGGCGATGAGCTTGCCGTCGGGACTCCATTCGAGCTTCTGGTGATTCGGCGACCAGGTCGACAGCAGCCGCTGCGCCGTCGCACCTCGGGCGGCGGCCATGAGGTAGATCTCGTCGACGCCGGCGTCGCGCGGGCCGACGCTTCGGTTGCCGACGTAGGCTATCTGGCGCCCGTCCGGTGAGAAGGCCGGCAATGAGTCCGCGCGCTCAGAATCGGCGGTGAGAGCGTCGCAGGCGCCGTTGCCGATATCGAGCAGGTACAGGTGCGGGCGCGCCTGCGCGGTAAGGTAACCCTCCTTGTCCGCCTTGAACTGGTAGGCGTCGATGACATTAGGTCTGGGCGACTTCGAATCCTCGCCCGCATGCATCACGAGCACGGCGTGCCGAGCGTCGGGCGACCAGTCGTAGCCGGTGACCTCGCCGCTGCAGTGACTCAGTTGCTGAGGCTCCCCGCCGCGCCGATCGAGAACCCACAACTGCGTCGTGCCGCCCGCTGGACGCGCCGACAGGAAGCTGACGTAGCGCCCGTCGGGGCTGAAGCGCGGCTCACTCACGCTCTCCCCGCGCGTGAGCCGCACGCTCTGCTTACCTGACCAGTTGGCGAGCCACAGCGCGCCCGCGCTCTCGTCGGATTCCTTGTCGTAGCTGGTCACGAGATAGGCGACCGCGGCGCCGTCGGGAGCGATCCTGAGATCGGACACGGCCTGAAAGCGATACCAGTCCTCAGTGGCCAGACCCCGTCCGGCCTGCGCGGCCAGGGACGCAAGGCAGAGCAGCAGGGCGACAGCCATCGGCAACAGGCGTTTCACGTACACGTCTTTCGCGTTGCGCGCGCGCACCGGACGGTGCGCGGGAAGTGTAGCCTGAGGCTGCGCTGCGGGGGCAAACTGCGGTTGTGCCGAACGCACCTGCCGCATTCGAGGAGAGCCGCCGCCAGGCGCACGCGGCGCTGCGCGCCGGCCGGGCGGCGACCGCGGAACGCCTGCTGCGTGCGCTCGAGGCACAGTTCCCCGAGGAGGTGAACTGCCAGTGGCTCCTGGGAGTCGCGCTGCTGGATCAGGACAAGGTCCCGGAGAGCATATCCAGGCTCGAGCGCGTGCTCGCGCGCGCCCCCGGCTTCGCCAGCGCGCGGGTGGATCTGGCACGTGCTTACCGCCGCGCCGGCCGCGCCGCGCCGGCGCGCGAAGAAGTGCGGCGGGTACTGCAGAAGGAACCGCACCATCACCGCGCCTGGCTCGCCTACGGCGATGCGCTCGTCGACCTCGGGCAGTACGATGACGCGCGCATTGCGTTCGAGCGCGCGCGCCTCACCGATCCGCAGCGCGCGCGGATCGGGGAGGCAACCGCAGCGCTCGCGGCCGACGAACGCAAGAGATCCGAGAGCATCTTTCGCGAGATTCTCCACGAGGATCCGAGTCATGCAGCGGCGCTGTGCGGGCTGGCTGCAGTTTCACTCGCCGCCGACCGGGCACGCGATGCCGAGCGACTGCTGCGCCACGCCCTGAAGCAGTCCGAGTACCTGCCGCTGGCGTATCGGGGACTCGCGCCTGCGCTGATGGCGTTGGGCCGCCTCGAGGAAGCAGATGCCGCCACGCGCCACCTCATGAAGATCGAGCCCGAGAGCCCGCAGACCTGGGTCACGCGCGCCGGTGTCGCGACCCGGCTCATGCGACAGGAGCAGGCACTCGAAGCCTACGAGCGCGCGGCGCGGCTGAAGCCGCAAGAAGTGGGGCTGCGCATGTCCGTCGGACACGTGCAAAAGACGCTCGGCCGCCGCCGCGACAGCGAGGCTTCCTACAAGGCGGCGCTGCAGATGGATCCGGGCCGGGCCGAGGCCTACTGGAGTCTTGCGGACCTCAAAAACTACCTCTTCAGCGATGCCGAGGTCGCGGCCATGCAGCAGCTGCTGGCGAGCGACGCGCGCGAACGCAGCGACCAGGCGCAGCTGAATTTCGCGCTCGGCAAGGCTCTCGAGCAGCGCCGGCTGTACCCGCAAGCCTTCGCGTACTATGTCCGGGGAAATGCTCTGCGGCGCCGCGACGCGCCGTTCGACATCGAGGGCTTCGAGCACCGCAGCGCGCGCATCCGCGCGTTCTTCGATGCGGCCTTCTTTGCCGCGCGTGCCGGGAGCGGCGCCGAGAGCACCGCACCGATCTTCATCGTCGGACTGCCGCGCTCGGGCTCCACACTGGTGGAACAGATCCTCGCCAGCCACTCGCGCGTGGAAGGCACGATGGAGCTGCCGAACATCCTCAATATCGTCGGCCAGTTTGCCGACATGGCCGCTGGCCGCGACGCTTACCCCGAGTCAGTCGGCACGGCAGCGCTCGCCCAGCTCATCGCACTCGGTAAGCGTTATCTCGAGGAGACGGCGCCACTGCGTTCGGGGCGCGCGCACTTCACCGACAAGTTGCCGAACAATTTCAGTCACATCGGGCTGATCCACGCGATCCTGCCGAACGCCACGGTTATCGACGCGCGGCGTCATCCCATGGATGCGTGCTTCAGCACCTTCAGGCAGCACTTCGCCGAGGGGCAGACCTTCAGCTACGACCTCGAGGACCTCGGCCGCTACTACCGCTGCTACCTCTCCCTCATGGACCACTGGGACGCGGTACTGCCGGGCAAGGCGTTGCATCTGCAGTACGAGGAGCTGGTGCGCGATCCGGAAGCCAACATCCGCCGCCTGCTCGAGCATTGCCGGCTGCCTTTCGAGCCCGCCTGCCTGCGCTTCCACGAGACGCAACGCTCAGTGCGCACCGCCAGCGCCGAACAGGTACGGCAGCCGCTTTACACTTCGGGCCTGGGTTACTGGCGGAATTTCGAGCGCGAGCTTGAGCCCTTGCGACGCGCGCTGGGGGACTGCCTGGAGCGCTTCGAATGACCTCTGCTGGCGGCCCGCCCGATGAGCCTTATTGAACGATCGTTGACTAAGGACGCTCGCTCAAAGGATGATCTCAGCAAGGCCCTCAGCCCACGGTTGAGCGCGCGATCTACGATAATGAGCTGTGCGGGGAGTTCTCTCTGATGCGTTCTAGCTGGAATCGTGCGGCCGGTTCTTTTCCCGACGCGTGCGTGCAGCTGCCGCGCGGCGGCAGCTCGAAGATCAGTCTGGCGGTAGCCGCGGCGCTCGCCAGTGTCATCGCACCGCGCACGCCCGCGCTCGCCGCCGCGGCTGCCGACGCCACGGGTGGGGGGGCGCTGCAGGAAGTCGTCGTCACGGCACGCAAGCGCGTGGAGAACCTGCAGGACGTACCCTTGAGCATCGAGGTCTTTACCAAGAAGGACCTGCAGAACCTCGCCATCAACAGCATCGATGACTACGCGCAAAAGGTGCCCTCCATTTCTTTCATCAGCACCGGCCCGGGCACGCAGCTGTTCGTCATGCGCGGCGCCTCGGACGGCAGCAACCCGAACTACGCGAACACTTCCTCGACCGGTTTCTTCGTCGACGACATGTCGATGAGCGACAGCGGCCAGCAGCCGGACCTGCACCTTTACGACATCGAGCGCATCGAGGTGCTGAACGGCCCGCAGGGCACCACCTTCGGCGCCGGTTCCATGTCAGGCGCGATCCGCTACATCACCAACAAGCCCGACGTGAATGCCTTCAGTGCGGGCGCCGACTTCGACGGCGGCAAGATCCAAGGCGCCCAGGACAACTGGACCTATCAGGGATTCGTCAACGTCCCCATCGTCGCGGGGATTCTCGGCTTGCGCGCCTCGGCCTTCAGCGATTACCACGGCGGTTTCATCAACAACGCACTGACGACCCGCACCTGGCTCAACGGCGCGGTCTCGAATAACGCCCAATGGGCGCGCAACAACTACAACCGCGAGCACGTCGAAGGCGCCCGCGCGGCGTTGAAAGCGCAGCTCGGTGAGCGCTGGAGCGCCTTACTCACTTACGGCTACCAGCGCCAGCACACGGTCGGGGCGTGGGACCAGGATCCCACACTCGCTGCCCGTACGGTGGCGCGCTTCGGTCCGGAGCAAGATGACTTTGAAACCAAGATGCTCGACTTTCACGTGGACGGCGATGTCGGTATCGGGGATCTGGTGTTCGCGAGCACCTACTGGTCGCAGCCCAGGCACCAGTGGAACGAGTACTCGCAGTACGAGGAGAACTTCAACGCCGGTGCCAGAAAAGTGCCTCCAACAGGCTTTCCGGGCACCCAGGAGGGCTTCACCTGTCTCAACGACCCATTCTACGGTGGCGGCCCCTACACCGGCTGCAACGCGCCGACGCAGTCTTACTCATACAACCTCTACCCGCAGCGCTGGTCGGACGAGCTGCGGCTGGTGTCCAAGCCGGGGGGGCGCTTTCACTGGCTCGGGGGTCTGTACTGGGAGAAGACCCTGGACAAGGGCTACAACAATACCTATTTCATGCCGGGACTTCAGTACCAGGGGGCGGCGTTTCAGTCCTACCTCTCCTATTACGGGCTGACGCAGCCAACGCTGCCGCCGGGTGTGTGGTACTCGTACATCGAGCGCTCCGACTACTGGCAAAGCACCGAGTTCGCGGACCTCAACTTCGATCTCACGGACAAGCTCAACGTCGAAGCGGGCGCGGTGCATTTTCGCTCCTACTCCAGCTACTACACCCCTTACGTTCAGTTCGCTTACGCCAACTCCGGCCCGAGCACCTATACCGGTGGCTCAACGAAGTGGAACGGCAAGCTCGGCGCCAACTACAAAATCACCGACAGAGCCATGGTGTACGCCGATTTCGCGCAGGGCTTTCGCGACGGCGGCACCAACGCGGGCAATCCGCAGGCGTGCTACAACGCCGGGGTTCCGCACACGTATGTGCCCGACACGCTCAACAACTACGAAATCGGCTGGAAGACGACCAGCGTGCAAGGCAAGCTCCTGTGGAACGGCGCGGCCTACGACATGGAGTGGCAGCAGCTGCAGACGCTCATCTACAACGCGCTCGTCTGCCCCTCTTCGAGTTACAACATCAACGTCGGCAAGGCGCGCATCTACGGCGTGGAGTCGAATATCAACTACAAGCTCAACGACAACTGGTCGTTGCAGGCTTCGGGCAATTACACCGACTCGCACCTCATTTCTACGATCAACCCGGACTACCAGGGGTACGTCGGCGAGCGCCTGCCGTTCGCGCCTTACTTCAGCTGGAGCTGGAACGCGCGCTACGAGCATGCACTCGGCACGCAGTTGCGCGGCTACGCGCAGCTCGATATGGCCCACAAGGGCGACATGTGGAACGCCCTGAACCCCGCAGACAAGCAAACCGGGCTGCCGCGCATCCTGCAGCCGAGCTACACCATCACGAATCTGCGCTTCGGCTTGAATCACGGCGGCGGCAACTGGCTGGCGGAGTTTTACATCGCCAACCTCACGAACAAGAACGCGATCGTCTACAGCAACACCGGTAATTTTGACCTGCGGCTCACCACCAACGAGCCGCGCGTTTTCGGTGTGCGGCTCAATTACCGTTTTGGCAAGGCGGAAGGCGGCGGCGAGGAGTAACGCCGGCCGTGCGATGGCGCCGCGGCCGCGCGCATTAACCGGTGGCGGCGCGTGTGGCGCATTCCATGAGACGCTGCGGGAACGCCGTCGGCGCATCTTCGCCGCCGCCGCAGTTGCCGCTCGCCGCGCGCGGTTGCAGCATAGGCATCGGAACGTAAGGCGCGCGCGCCAGCTGATCGAGGAGATGTCCCATGCGCACGGCTTTTCAGGTTTTGTCAGTCTGCCTGCTCGTGAACGTGATTCCCGCGGCGTGGGCAAACGGTGGCGGCGGAATGTCCATGCCGGCGATGCCCGCCACGCCGCGCGAGCAGACGCCGCAGCAAAAGGCGAAGGACGCCTACAACGACGGCGTGCGTTACGTGAAGAAGGCTGACAAGGCGCAGAGCGCGGCCATGCAGGCGAGCGATGCCGGCAAGAAGGATCAGGCCGCGCGCGAAGCCCACGACCTGTACGCCAAGTCGCTGGCGAAGTTCCAGGAAGCGGTACAGCTCGATGAGACGCTGCACGAAGCGTGGAACTACGTAGGTTTCACCAACCGCAAGCTCGGCAACTACGACGAGGCGCTCGCAGCGTACGACAAGGCGCTCGCGCTCAAGCCCGGGTATCCCGATGCCCTGGAGTATCGCGGCGAGGCGTACCTCGCTCTCAATCGCATCGCCGACGCGCAGCAGGCTTACCTGGACCTGTACGCGGGCAATCGAGCGCTGGCCGGCAAGCTCCTTGCCGCCATGAGGAGCTGGGTTGCGACCCAGCGCGCAAGTCCCGCCACGAGCGCGACCGGCCTGGACGACTTGGACAAGTGGATCCAGGAGCGTGCGCAGATTGCGGGCCAGACCGCGGCCCTGACGCGCGCAGGAACGGCGGCCAGCTGGCGCTGACCGGGTTGCGCGCCGGCGGGCGCGGTGTGCGGGTGCTGGCCGCGAGCACGGCGTGGCTCCTGACCGCAGGACACGCGAGCTTCGCGCAGCACAGCCCGGCGATTGACGGGGCGCCATCCGCCGCTTACGTGTGGCAGCTGCCGCGCGGTTTTCCGACGCCCGCGGTGCCCGCCGACAACCCGATGTCCGTGGCCAAGGTGGCCCTCGGGCGGCGGCTGTTCTTCGAGCCGCGGCTGTCGGTCACCGGACGCTACAGCTGCGCCAGTTGCCACGATCCCGCGCGTTCCTTCTCAGACGGCAAGGCGGTCGCGGTCGGCGCCACCGGGGAGTCGCTGCCGCACAATGCCATGGCGCTCGTCAACGTCGCCTACAACATCAGCTTCGGCTGGACGAAGCCGCAGCTGCGCTCGCTGGAAGCGCAGATGCTCGAGCCCATGTTGAACGAGCATCCGGTGGAGCTCGGGCTCAGGGGCCACGAAGCGTCCGTGTGCGCGCAGCTCGCCGCCGATACCGCGTACTCCGCCGGCTTTGCGGTCGCCTTCCGGGGCGGGCCCGGGCCAGATACCGGTGGTTCCGGCGCGGTGACGTTCGATCGGCTCGTGAAAGCGATCGCCGCCTTCGAGCGCACGCTGATCTCGGGGCGCTCGCCCTTCGATCGGTACGTGTTCGACGGCGAGCACGCGGCGCTGTCGCCCGAGGCCAAGCGCGGCATGGCACTGTTTTTCTCATCAAGGGTGGGCTGCTCCAAGTGTCATTCGGGCTTCAATTTCGCCGGCAACTGGCGTGACGCCCAGGGCGACACCGGACGCGCGAGCTTTGCCAACATCGGCACCAGCGAGCGGCCCATGCGCGTGCCCACGCTGCGCAACGTCGCCCTCACGGCGCCCTACATGCACGACGGGCGCTTCGCGACTCTGGGGGCGGTGCTGGAGCACTATTCGGACCTCGCGCCCCGCGCGCGTGCAACCCCCGGTGCGCACCACGATCGCCGCCTGCCGCGCGCTCCCCTCACGAGCAGCGAGCGCGCCGATCTCATCGCCTTCCTCGGCAGCCTCACCGATGAGTCGTTCGTCGGAGGCTTCACCATCGCCCCCACCCCACCTTAGAAGAACGATCGCGCCGCCAGCGAGTTCCCGATACCCTTCACTCCTTCGACGGTCCGCCCGGGGCACGATGGAATCCTCCTTCTACCAGCGCTGTTTTCAGATCGCGACCGCGGCGATCCTCGGCTACCTGCTGTTCCGGATCCTCGATCCCTTGAGCGGCGTGCTCGGCTGGGCGGCGGTGCTGGCGTTCGTCCTGTATCCCCTGCACGTGCGGCTCACGCAGCGCCTGAAGGGCCGGGGTGCGTTGTCCGCCGGCATTCTCACCACGCTGACGCCTTTCGTGGTGCTGGCGCCGCTGTCGGTGCTGGCGGGTGCGTTTGTCGGCCAGGTGGCGCGTCTCATCGAGTACCTGCGCGGTCAAAGCTTCCTGTCCTTACCCGAGCTGGTCGAGCGCCTGTCGGGCTACCCACTCATCGGCGGCGCGGTCGGCTGGGTGCGCGAGAACGTGGCGGTCAGCGCCGCGCAGCTGCAGGGCTGGATGACCGACGGCGCGCAAACGCTGCTCAGATCCGCCGCCGCCAAGGGCGGCAGTGTGGCACTCGGCGCGATCGGTACCCTGGTGGGCTTCTTCATGATGCTGTTCATGTTGTTCTTCCTGCTGCGCGACGGGCGCGCGATCCTGGACGGCCTGACACGCCTCATCCCGGTGGAAGGCGCGCGGCGTGCACGGCTGCTGAAATACCTCGTCGACGTGACGCGCGCCGTGGTGTTCGGTTCCGCGGTCACGGCGCTGATCCAGGGAGTGTTCGTCGGCGTCGGTTTCGCCATCGTGGGACTGCCCTCGCCGGTGGTGTTCGGCGTGCTCGCCATGGTTGCCGCCTTCCTGCCCGCCGGCGCCAGCATCGTGCTGATCCCGGCGGTGCTCTATCTCGGCGTCAGCGGGCGCTGGGGCGCGGCGATTTTCATCGCCTGCTGGACCGCGGCACTATGGATCGTGGAGAACATCCTGCGCCCACTGCTGACCGCGCACCACGCCGCGGTGTCGACGCTGGCGATTTTTGTGGGGGCGATCGGCGGGGCAGCCGCGTTCGGGATCCTGGGGCTGGTGATCGGCCCGGTGTTGCTGAGCTTCGTCGTGGCGCTGGCGCGCTTCGCGCAGGAGAGCTGAGCGGTTGGACGCCTGAGCTTGCGGTCAATCCCGTAAAATGCGCCCGCCATGGATCTCTCCCCGATCCTCAATCCCCTGAACGAGGCGCAACGCGCCGCCGTCACGGCGCCGCTCGCTCCGGTGCTGGTGCTGGCCGGGGCCGGCAGCGGCAAGACCCGCGTGCTGACGCACCGCATCGCCTGGGTGATCCAGGCCGAGGGTGCCTCCCCGCACGGGATCCTCGCCGTGACCTTCACCAACAAGGCCGCGGGCGAGATGCGCTCGCGCGTCGAGCAGCTGCTGGGCGCGCCGAGCGGGGCGCTGTGGATCGGCACCTTTCACGGCCTCGCGCACCGGCTGCTGCGGCTGCACTGGCGCGAGGCGAAGCTGGTGCAGGGATTCCAGATCCTCGACGCCGAGGACCAGCAGCGCCTCATCAGGAAGCTCCTGAAGGCGGCCGATCTCGACGAGACGCGCTGGGTGCCGCGCGAGGTGCAGTGGTTCATCAATTCCCGCAAGGACGAGGGCCGGCGCCCGCAGCACCTGAAGGATGCCAGCGACCCCACCCGCAGCCAGCTCATCAAGCTCTACGGCGCCTACGAAGAGGCCTGCACCCGCGCCGGGGTGGTGGATTTCGCCGAGCTGCTGCTGCGCGCGTTCGAATTGTGGCGCGACAACGCCGAGCTGCTGGCGCACTACCGGCGGCGCTTCCAACACGTGCTGGTCGACGAGTTCCAGGACACCAACGCCATCCAGTATGCGTGGATACGCCTGCTCGCCCCCGCGGGCGCGGCGGCTGACGGCGGCGGCGCAAATCATCCGTTCGTGGTGGGCGACGACGACCAGTCCATATACCGGTTTCGTGGGGCGCGGGCTGAAAATCTGCAGCAGTTTCGCCGCGACTACCCGCTTGCCGCACTCTACCGGCTCGAGCAGAACTATCGCTCCACCGCCACCATTCTGGAGGCGGCCAACGGCGTGATCGCCCACAACGCGAGCCGCCTCGGCAAGAAACTGTGGACCAACGGCGCGCGCGGCGAGCCGATTCGCCTCTACACCGCCTTCAACGAGCGCGACGAAGCTGAGTTCGTCACCCACCGCATCCGTGAGCAGGTGGCGCGCGGCGGGCTGCGGCGCGAGATCGCCATCCTCTACCGCTCCAATGCACAGTCGCGCGTATTCGAAGAGGCGTTTCTGTCGGCGCGCGTGCCGTACCGCGTGTACGGGGGCCTACGGTTCTTCGAGCGCGCGGAAATCAAGGACGCGCTCGCCTACCTGCGGCTCATCGCCAACCGCAAGGATGATGCCTCCTTCGAGCGCGTGGTGAACCTGCCGGCGCGCGGCGTGGGCGCGAAGAGCCTCGACGTCCTGCGCGAGTACGCCCGGCAAGCCGGCTGCTCGCTGTGGGAGGCGGCCGCGGCCTGCAGCGGCGCCCGCGCCGCGCTGGGCGCCAAGGCGGGCAGCGCCATCCACGGCTTCATGGCGCTCATCGAACGCCTCGCCGCAGAAACCCGCACGCTGGCGCTGCACGAGCAGGTGGACCAGGTGTTGAAAGCGAGCGGCCTCATCGAGCACTACCGCCGTGACAAGGCCGAGCGCGGCGAAGCGCGCGTCGAGAACCTCGACGAGCTGGTGAGCGCCGCGCGCGGCTTCACGCCCGAGGCCGCGGAGCTGCCGCCGCTCGAGGCGTTCCTCGCGCACGCCGCGCTCGAGTCCGGCGAAGGCCAGGCGGACGAGTGGGAAGATTGCGTGCAGATGATGACGCTGCACACCGCCAAGGGCCTGGAGTTCCCGGTGGTGTTCCTGTGCGGCATGGAAGAGGGCCTGTTCCCGCATCAACGCTCGCTCACCGACCTCGACGGGCTGGAGGAAGAGCGCCGGCTGTGCTACGTCGGCATGACGCGCGCCATGCGGCAGCTGTATCTCACTTGCGCCGAGCAGCGGCGCCTGCACGGCGTGGACAGCTACGGCCAGGCATCGCGCTTCGTCCGGGAGATCCCGGAAGACCTGGTGGAAGAGGTGCGCCCGCGCGTGCAGGTGTCGCGGCCGCTGGCGGTGGGGCGCTTTCGCTCCGAGGAGCCGGAGGTGGCCGGCGTGCGGCTCGGGGCGCGCGTGCGGCACGGCAAATTCGGCGACGGCGTCATCCTCAACGTCGAGGGCAACGGCCCGCACGCGCGCGTGCAGGTGAGCTTCGAGCGCCAGGGCACGAAATGGCTGATGGTGCAGTACGCCAATCTCGAGCCGCTATAGGTAATGAAAATCCTCATCCTGGGTGCCGGACAGGTGGGTCGCAGCGCCGCCGACCACCTCTCGCGCGAAGAGGCGAACGAGGTCACGGTGGTGGACGTGAACGAGGACGTGCTGCGCGATCTGCAGGACCGCCTCGATGTGCGCACCGTCGCCGGCAACGCCGCCCTTCCCACGGTGCTCGAGAGCGCCGGTGCCGCCGAGGCGGACATCATCGTGGCGCTCACCTCGAGCGATGAAGTCAACATGATGGCCTGCGAAGTGGCGTTCACGCTGTTTCGCACACCGACCAAGATCGCGCGTATCCGCGCGGTCGACTACACCAGCCGCGCGGCGCTGTTTGGCGTCGACGGACTGTCCGTCGATGTGTTCATCAACCCCGAGCAGCTGGTGACCGAATACATCGAGCGCCTGATCTATCACCCCGGCACACTGCAGGTACTGGATTTTGCCGACGGCAAGGTGCGTCTGGTCGGTGTGCGTACGGCAACCGGCGGGCTGCTGGTGGGGCAGAGCCTGCGCGAACTGGCGCGGCATCTGCCCAAGGTGCAGGTGCGCGTGGTCGCGATCTACCGTGACGGGCACAGCGTCCCGCCCGAGGGCGACACCGTCGTCGCCGAGGGTGATGAGATCTTCTTCCTCGCCGCGCGCGACGACATCCGCCGCGTCATGAGTGAATTGCGCCCCGGCGACGACCCGGCGCGGCGCATCGTCATCGCCGGCGGCGGCAACATCGGCTTTCGCCTCGCCAAGACGCTCGAGATGCACAACCAGGTGAAGCTTATCGAGCGCGATGCGCGCCGTGCCCGCAAGATCGCCGAACTGCTGGAGAACGCCATCGTGCTGCACGGCGATGCCGCGGACGAGGAGCTGCTGATCGAAGAGAACATCGACAGCGTCGACGTGTTCGCGGCGGTGACCAACTCGGAAGAAGCCAACATCCTCTCGGCAATGCTTGCCAAACGCCTGGGCGCGCACAAGGCGATCGCCCTCATCAACAAGCCCTCCTATACCGAGCTGGTCGAGAGCAGCAGCATCGACATCGCCATCTCGCCGCAGACCATCACCATCGGCTCGCTGCTGGCGCACGTGCGCCGCGGCGATGTGGTGCGCGTGCATGCGCTCAAACGCGGCGGCGCCGAGGCGCTGGAGGCGATCGTGCACGGCGACGAAAGCAGCTCGCGCGTGGTCGGCAGGATGGTGGCGCAGATCCCGCTGCCCGAAGGCGCGTCCATCGGTGCAGTGGTGCGCGGCGAGGAGGTGATCATGGCGCACCACGACACGCGGGTAGCGGCCGATGATCATGTGATCCTGTTCCTCGCCGATCGCCGGCACCTGGAGGCGGTCGAGCGCCTGTTCCTGCGTTCGACGCGTTAGGAAAGCCAAGCGGTGCTCGCGGTCGCGCACGTCCTGGGCCTGCTGCTGGCGACCTTCGCGCTCGCCTACGCCCTGCCGATCGGCTGTTCCCTGCTGCTGGCCGACGGCCTGTGGCCGAAATTCCTGCTGGCCGCGGCGATCACCGCAGGCTGCGGCCTGCTGCTGGCGGGCGCGACGTTCCCGTTCCGGCGGGAGCTGAAACCGCGCGACGGCTTCCTGCTGGTTACTCTCGGGTGGCTGCTGTTAGCGGCCGCCGCGGCGCTGCCGCTGCTGCTGACGCTGCCGCAACTCACCTTCACCGGGGCGTTCTTCGAAGCCATGTCGGGGCTCACCACCACCGGCTCCACGGTGTTGGACGGACTCGATCAACTGGCGCCGTCACTGAACTTCTGGCGCCACTCGCTGCACTGGTTCGGCGGGCTCGGCATCATCGTCATGGCGCTCGCGGTGCTGCCGCTGCTCGGCGTGGGCGGCATGCAGCTCTATAAGGGGCTGCTGGCGAGCGGGCCGGTGAAAGAGGAGCGGCTGGCGCCGCGCATCGCCGCAACCGCCAAATCCCTGTGGCTGGTGTATGCGCTCATCACCGCTGCGGGCATCGCGAGCTTGAGGATCTGCGGCATGTCGTGGTTCGACGCCGTCTGCCATGCATTCTCAGCGGTGGGACTCGGTGGCTTTTCCACTCATGACCGCAGCATCGCCTACTTCGACTCCCCGGCGATCGAGCTGGTGCTGATCGCGCTGATGCTGATCGCATCGCTGAACTTCGCGCGCCACATCATCACACTGCGGCGCCTATCGCTCGAGAGCTACCAGCGCGACCCGGAGTGCAAGGCGATCTTCGCCATGCTGTCGGTGAGCGTAGTCGGCATCGCGGTGCTGCTCACCCAGGACGGGGTATACGCGCATTTCACGACGGCGCTGCGCCACTCGGCGTTCAACGTCGTCTCCCAGGCGACGACCAGCGGACTGGTCACCCAGGACTATCAGCGCTGGCCGGTGTTTGCGCCCTACTGGATGCTGTTCCTGTCCTGCATCGTGTGCAGCACCGGCTCGACCGGTGGTGGCATCAAGATGTTCCGCACGCTGCTGCTGGCGCGGCAGGCGGGCCGGGAGCTGACGCTACTCGTTCACCCCGCCGCCATCGTGCCGGTGCGCATCGGCGGCCGACCCATTCCCGACGGTGTGGGCCACGCGGTGCTGGCCTTCATTTTCCTGTATTTCATGACCGTGGCGCTGCTGACCTTTGCCATGCTGCTGACCGGACTCGACTTCGACCCCTCGTTCAGCGCGATTGTCGCCTCGATCAACAACACCGCCCATGGCTTTGGCCCGCCCGGCGCGGTGCACAACTTCCATGCGCTCAGCGCCCTGCAGATCTGGATCTGCACGGCGGCGATGCTGCTGGGGAGGCTGGAGATCTTCAGCGTGATCGTGCTGTTCAGGCCGGCGTACTGGCGCAAGTAGCGCGGCGTGCGGCCCCAGGACAGCCGCCGGGGTTTGCAAATGAAATCAGGCTTTGACATTGACGCGCCTGAAAAGGAAATGTCGCACATTCTTGTGTATAAGACTTCGCGGGCGACATGCGCAACACGAACTGCGCGCCTCACCGTGTCTGAACCGTCAGGAACCGCTATGGATGCAAATAGAGTCATCACACGTGCCAAATCGATGCTGCTGACGCCGCGCCCGCAGTGGCCGGTGGTGGCCGCAGAACCCGACACGATCGGTGGCATCTATTTGAACTACGTATTCATCATGGCCGCCATTCCGGCCGTCGCCCGTTTCGTATCCTCGTCGCTGGTCGGCGTATCGGTTCCCTTCCTGGGCATGCATCGGATCGGAGTGGCGGCCGGACTCACGGTCGCGGTTCTCGGCTACGCTCTGGCACTCGCCGGCGTTTTCGTCCTGGCACTGATCGTAGAGGCGCTCGCCCCGACCTTCGGCGGCGAAAAAAACCGTGTGCAAGCGCTCAAGGCCGTCGCCTACGCCTCTACCGCGAGCTGGGTGTCGTCGATCATCGGCATCATTCCCGGTCTTGCCCTGCTCGCCGCACTGGC
>DASWUP010000153.1:0-4296 GCA_036401635.1 Steroidobacteraceae bacterium | reverse complement strand
TCAAGGCCGTGCGGGGCACGCCAGTGCGCGAGCGCGAAGGCCCACTGGTGCAGGCGCATGCCGCCGATTCCGAGCGGGTTGTCCACACTCTGATGAGGGCCGGCGACGAACCCATCGAGCGACATTGAAATCGTAAATCGCAGCCTTGACACCGTTGAACCTCCGATCAATATCTCGTCACTCCGCTTCGGGGCGCATGTGCGGAAAGAGAATGACGTCGCGGATCGAGGGCGAGTTGGTGAAGAACATGACCAGCCGGTCGATGCCGACCCCTAAGCCCGCGGCGGGGGGCATACCGTACTCGAGCGCGCGCACGTAGTCGGCGTCGTAGAACATCGCTTCCTCATCGCCCTTGTCCTTGCGGGCGGCCTGGGCCCGGAAGCGCGCCGCCTGCTCCTCAGGATCGTTGAGCTCGGAGAAGCCGTTGGCGATCTCGCGCCCGGCAAGGAAGAACTCGAAGCGATCGGCGACAAATGGATCGGCATCGTTCGGGCGCGACAGCGGTGACACCTCCGCCGGGTAGGCGTAGACGAAGGTCGGATCGAGCAGCGCGCTCTCGGCGGTTTTCTCGAAAAGTTCGAACTGCAGCTTGCCGGCGCCGTCCTGCGGGTCGACCTTGATGCCGAGCTGCTCGCAGCGCTTGCGCAGGTAAGTGCGGTCGCGCAGCGACAGCGGATCGATCCCCGGGCTGTGATCGATGAGGGCCTGCTCCACAGTCACCCGCGGGAAGCGCTTGGCGAGATCGTAGGCGCGTGCCTGGTAGGTGATCTGCTGCGTGGCGTGCAGCGCATCGGCCAGGCCGCGGATCGCCTTCTCGATCCAGTCCATCAGGTCACGGTAGTCGGCGTACGCGAGGTACAGCTCGAGCATCGTGAATTCCGGGTTGTGCTGCGTCGACAGCCCCTCATTGCGGAAGTTGCGGTTGATCTCGTAGACGCGCTCGAGCCCGCCGACGATCAGGCGCTTCAGGTACAACTCCGGCGCGATGCGCAGGTACATGTCGAGGTCGAGCGCGTTGTGATGGGTGCGGAACGGGCGCGCGGTGGCGCCGCCCGGGATCGGTTGCATCATCGGCGTCTCGACCTCGAGGAAATCGAGCGCATCGAGGAAGTCGCGCAGGTAGCGCACGATGCTGGCGCGGGCGCGGAATACATTGCGGCTCGCTTCGCTCACGATCAGGTCGACGTAGCGTTGCCGGTAGCGCGTCTCGGTGTCGGCGAGCCCGTGCCACTTCTCGGGCAGCGGGCGCAGTGACTTCACCAGCAGCCTCAGAGCGTCCACGCGCACCGACAGCTCGCCGGTCTTGGTGCGAAACAGCACGCCGCTCGCGCCCACGACATCGCCAACGTCCCAGCCCTTGAAGGCCTCGTAGGCGGGCCCGAGCGCCTCCTGCTGCAGGTACAGCTGAATCTGCCCGGTGCGGTCGGCGATTTTTGCGAAGCTCGCCTTGCCCATGACGCGCTTGAACATCAGCCGCCCGCCGACTCGCACCCGCGTCGGATTGGCATCCAGCCATTCGCCGGCACGCTCGCCGAACGAGTCCTGCAGCTGCCCGGCGAGCGCGTCGCGACGGAAATCGTTCGGAAACGCCGGACCGTGCGCGCGCAGCTCGGTGAGCTTTGCGCGCCGCTCGGCGATCAGCTTGTTCTCATCGGGGCCGCGCCCTTCGGGGTCGTTGTCTTGCGCTGCTGTCATGATCTATACGCCCGCCTTAAGCGATGCCTCCATGAACTGATCGAGATCACCGTCGAGCACCGCCGTCGTGTTGCCCACCTCCACCCCGGTGCGCAGGTCCTTGATGCGCGACTGGTCGAGGACGTACGAGCGGATCTGGTTGCCCCAGCTCACGTCCGACTTGGAATCCTCGAGTACCTTGGCCGCGGCATTGCGCTTGTTGACTTCCAGCTCGTACAGCTTCGCCCGGAGCATTTTCATGGCGGTGGAGCGGTTCTTGTGCTGGCTGCGCTCGTTCTGGCAGGCGACCACAATGCCGGTGGGCATATGGGTAATGCGCACCGCCGACTCGGTTTTGTTGACGTGCTGGCCGCCGGCGCCCGAGGAGCGGTAGACGTCCACCCGGAGGTCCGCCGGATTGACGGCGATTTCGATGTCGTCATCGATCTCAGGCGACACGAACACGGATGCGAACGAGGTGTGACGGCGGTTGCCGGAATCGAACGGTGACTTGCGCACCAGGCGATGCACGCCGGTCTCGGTGCGCAGCCACCCATAGGCGTATTCGCCCTGCACTTCCACGGTGGCGCTCTTGATGCCGGCCACTTCCCCGGGATTCGAATCGATCACCTCGCAGCTGAAACCGCGCGCGGCACCCCAGCGCAGGTACATGCGCAGCAGCATCTGCGCCCAGTCCTGCGCCTCGGTACCGCCGGCGCCGGCCTGGATGTCGAGAAACGCGCCGTGCGAGTCCATTTCGCCGCGGAACATGCGTTTCAGCTCCAGGTGCCGCACGTCAGCCTCCAGGCGCTGCGCGTCGCGCTCGATGTCGCGCGCGGCGGGCTCATCGCCCTCGGCCTCGGCAAGCTCGAGGAGCTCCGCGGCATCGCCGATGCTCTTGGTGGTGCGCTCGATCTCGCCGACGTCGCTTGTCAGGCGGGCGCGTTCACGCCCGAGCTCCTGCGCCCGGGCGGGGTTCGACCAGACCGCGGGATCCTCCAGCTCACGTGCAACTTCCTCCAGCCGCTCCTGCTTGCGGTCGTACTCAAAGAAACCCCCGTAAGGAACTGATACGTTCACCGAGATCTTTGAGTTGGCGCTTGAGCTGATTGACTTCCATAGATCTCCGATGCTAACACCGCGGTGCGGATTTTAGCGAGCCGCGGGCAGCACGTGATCGACGAGCAGCTGCAGGCGCCGCTCGCCCTGGTACTCATTCACCTCCAGCCGGTACACGAGCTGTGCCAACCCGGCCGGCGGCACGAACTGCGCACCCTCCTCGAGGTGATTGAAGGCGATCGCATCGAAGGCGCGTCCGCTGCGCGGCACCTCGACCCACATCTTCACGTGCCGCTCGGCAATGAGGCGCGCGCTGCGGATGCTGAACAGGCCATCGAAACAGGGCTCCGGGAATGCCTGGCCCCACGGGCCACCCTCACGCAGGGCCTGGGCGGTATCGAGCGCGATCTCCGCCGCCGCGAGCTCGCCGTCGGTTTCGATCGCGTCGGCGGCCGGCGCCCCGTGCGTCCAGCGGGCCACTTCCTTATCGAACGCGCGCGCGAAGCGGTCAAGCTTCGCCCGCTCGAGCGTCAGTCCCGCGGCCATGGCGTGACCGCCGAAGCGGCTGATGAGATCGGGGTGACGTGCGGCGATCGAATCGAGTACGTCGCGGATGTGGATGCCGGCGACCGAGCGGGCCGAGCCGCGCAAGTTCGCCTCATCCGCGATCGCGAAGGCGATGACCGGACGGCGCACGCGATCCTTCACCCGGCTCGCGACCAGCCCGACCACGCCCTGGTGCCAGCTCGCATCGAACAGGCACACGCCGCTGCGTTGCAGCGCGCCGGGGCCAGGATCGGCCAGGCAACGCACCGCGCCGAGTGCCTCCTGCTGCATGCGCGCTTCGATCGAGCGCCGCTCCTGGTTCAGCTCATCGAGACGTGCCGCGAGACGCGCGGCGGTGGCGACGTCATCGGCGAGCAGACACTCAATGCCGATGGCCATGTCGTCGATGCGGCCGGCGGCGTTCAGGCGCGGCGCCACACCAAAGGCGAGATCCGCCGCGGTGAGATCCTGCGCCGGGCGCTCGGCAATCCTCAGTAACGCGCCGATACCCGCCACGCAGCGCCCGGCGCGAATGCGCTTGAGCCCCTGCGCGACCAGCACGCGGTTATTGGCATCGAGCGGCACCACGTCCGCGATCGTGCCGAGCGCCACGAGGTCCAGCAGCTGCGCCACGCCGGGGGTCGCGGCGCTCGCCAGCCCAACCTCCTCCAGGCGGTGTCTCACGGCCGCCATCACGTAGAACGCGACCCCGACCCCGGCGAGCGAGCGGCTGCCGAAGCGGCTGCCCTCGAGGTTGGGGTTGACGATCACGTTGGCGTCGGGGAGCCGCTCGCCCGGCAGATGGTGATCGGTGATCAGCACGTCGATCCCGCGCGAGCGCGCAGCGGCGACGCCGGCGTTACTGGAGATGCCGTTGTCGACCGTGACGATGAGGGTGGGGGCGCGCGCCGCAGCCAGCGCCACGATCTCGGGGGTCAGCCCGTAGCCGAACTGAAAGCGGTTCGGCACCAGGAAGTCCACCGCTGCGAACCCGAAACTGCGCAGCGCACGCACCAT
>DASWUP010000152.1:0-4036 GCA_036401635.1 Steroidobacteraceae bacterium | reverse complement strand
GTATGCGCCGGGCGTCTGGGCGTGGGGAGGGCAGGGACATCGCACCGTCGGCGCGATCGCGGACCGGCTGCTGAGCTCACAGGCGCACGCCGCGGTTGCGCTGCTGTTGAACGGCGATCTGGACAAGTTCGGCAACCTCTCGGGACGCAGCACGCTCGAGGCGGTGTCCGAGTGGCCGGACGAGATCTCCGGCACGCCGGCGGCACGTCCCCGCTGGCATTACGACGACGCGCCGATCTGCGCCCACGCCCCCAAGACGCGCTACTGCCCCGACGGGCAGTGCAATACCGAGCAGCTCAAGCGGCTGATCACGGTGGTGGCGGACCCGCGCGCAGCGCCCCGGGAGCGCAACGAAGCGCTCAAGTGGATCGTGCACCTGGTGGGCGACATTCATCAGCCGTTGCACGCCGCGGACAACGGCGACCGCGGCGGCAACCGCGTACCGGTCGTGCTCCAGGGGGTCCGCACGCGCGGCCGCGAGAGCCTGCACCGCGCCTGGGACAATGATCTGGTCAAGCTGGCGCTGCACGCCCGTAACCGCCAGCAGCCACCGGGCGATCTCGACGCGCTGGCGCTTGAGGCCCGCAGCCTCGTGCACGACGCGGGCCAGGGGTCGCCGGGCAGCTGGGCGCTTGAATCCAACAACCTGGCGCGCAACGTGGCGTACCACTACGGGGGATTTGCCTGCGACAGCGTAGCCGCGCATATCGTGGTGCTGGACCACGCCTATCAGCAGGAAGCCGAGGCGATCGTGCGCGAGCGCGTGCTACTTGCCGGTGCACGGCTCGCCGGCATCCTGAATCGGACACTCGTGCCTGGTGAGTCGTGGGCAGCAGCAGCACGACAGAGGAGCCTCTGATGAGTACGCGTAGCATGCTCGGGTCGTTCGTGGTGGTGCTGGTGTGCGCAGCGAGCGTCGGGCCGACGCGTGGCGAGACGCCCTGGACCGGTGTGCTCACGCAACAGGCCCTCGCCAGCGGCCACCACAGCACACTGCCGCCTCACCTGTCGAGGGTTCTCGGGTTGACTGCTAAGGCCGAGAGCATTGAGGTCAGACAGCTCGTCACCCGCGCGGACCAGACGGTGCGAACCTTCAACGTCAGTGTTGCCCATCACGGGGATGTCGTTATTTTCTTCGTCGATGAACGCACGCAGGCGACGGTCGCCTACCTTCTGGGGCCGGGCGGCAAGCTGCGCAAGGCCGTCTCTTACCAGCCCGGGGGTGAGCCGCGGGAGCTGTCCGCTTCTGAGGCGCACGCCGGTCTCGCCGGTGAGATCCGTTACTGGTCCGGCCTCGCCCGCGAGAGCGTGCCGAAGCCGGCGCACTGAGCGCACCGTCCAAGGCGACGGCCCGTGCTAGATTAAGGCGTCCGGAAGGAGGACCCGAGCCGTGAACGCCTGCGACGAGAGTGTGGCCGCCGCAACAAAGCGCACCAGCGCTGCCCGCCCATCCCCGGCGCTTATTGCCGCGGTGCCGCAGCAGCCGCTGGCCGAAGGCAGCCCGCTTAAGGGCAGTTCCCTCGATTACTGGCTCCTGTCAAGGCTGCGCTCGGTGCTCGGGGGTGCGCCGGTGGAGTTTGCAGTGCGCAACGGTGCACGCGTCGGGGCGAGCGCAACCGCGGTGGCACGCGTGACTTTCGCCAGCCGCGCCACCCTCCTTTCCATCCTGGCCGATCCGTGGCTGCGGTTCGGCGACGCCTACAGCAGCGGCAAGGTCACCATCGAGGGTGACCTGGTGAGCCTGCTCGAGAGCATCTATCTCGCGGGTGGCATAGACGACAAGCCCGCATCTCTGCTGCGCCGCATCACCCGCGCCGTGGGCCGCCCGCGCATCAACACGCTGTCGCGATCGCGCGAGAACATCCATCACCATTACGACATTGGCAACGATTTCTACGCGCTGTGGCTCGGTCGCACCATGGCCTACACCTGCGCCTATTACCCGACGCCTGCCGCGACGCTCGATGAGGCGCAGGTCGCCAAGATGGATCACGTCTGCCGCAAGTTGCGCCTGCGTGCCGGCGAGAGCGTGGTGGAGGCGGGCTGCGGCTGGGGCACGCTGGCCCTGCACATGGCGCGTCATTACGGCGTGCGGGTGCGCGCGTTCAACATCTCGCACCAGCAGATCGTATACGGCCGCGAACGGGCGGCGCGCGAGGGTCTTGCGGCGCGCGTGGAGTACGTGGAGGACGACTATCGCAACATCACCGGTCATTACGACGCCTTTGTGTCGGTCGGCATGCTCGAGCACGTGGGACTTAAGCACTACCCGACGCTCGGGCACGTCGCGCGGCAGTGCCTGGGGAGCCGGGGTCGGGGCCTCATCCACTCGATCGGTCGCAACAGCCCGGCGCCGCTGGCGGCGTGGATTGAGAAGCGCATCTTCCCGGGGGCCTACCCGCCCTCGCTCGGGGAGATGATGCGCATCTTCGAGCCCTGGAACCTGTCAATCCTGGACGTCGAAAATCTGCGCCCGCACTACGCGCAGACGCTGCATCACTGGCTGGCGCTGTATGAGGCCGCCAGCCCCCGGGTGCGCGACATGTTCGATGACAGGTTCGTGCGCATGTGGCGGCTGTATCTCGCCGGCTCGGCCGCCGCGTTTACCACCGGCACGCTGCAATTGTTCCAGGTGGTGTTTGCGCCCGGGGAGAATAACGACATCCCGTGGACGCGCGCGCATCTGTACACACGCTGACCGGCTCGCTCCATGCGTTCATGTGACGTCCTGATCGTCGGCGGGGGACCCGCGGGCTCCACCGCCGCCTGGCAGCTGCGGCGCGCGGGCGCGGACGTGCTGGTGCTCGATCGCGAGCGCTTTCCGCGCCTGAAACTGTGCGCCGGCTGGATTACGCCCGAGGTGGTGCGCGATCTGGCCATGGACCTTGACGCCTATCCGCACCGGCTGCTGACTTTCCCGAGGCTGCGCGTGCACCTCGGGCGGCTGCACGTTCCGGTACCGTGCGTGCAGCACTCCATCCGCCGCTTCGAATTCGACGCATGGTTGCTCGAGCGCTCGGGCGCCGCGCTCGAGCAACACAACGTGCGTCACGTCGAGCGCGACGGTGACGGCTTTGTCATTGATGAGGCGTTTCGCTGCCGCTGGCTGATCGGCGCCGGCGGCACGCGCTGCCCGGTGTACCGCACGCTGTTCCGCGAGCTGAACCCGCGAGCCAGCGAGCTGCAGATCGTGACGCTCGAGCACGAGATCCAGTACGACTGGCAGGACTCCGACTGTCACCTGTGGTTCTTCGATCACGGGCTTCCCGGTTACTCCTGGTACGTACCCAAGGAGCACGGCTGGCTCAATGTCGGTGTCGGTGGGATCGCCGCGCGCATGAAGCGCGGCGGCCCCGACATCCGCCAACACTGGGCGTATCTGACCGCGATGCTGGAGGGCCGCCTCGCTCCGGGCGCCCGCTACGATCCCGCCGGTTACAGTTACTTCCTGCGCGGCCGCGTGGACGTGGTACGCCGCGACAACGCCTTCATCACCGGGGACGCCGCCGGGCTTGCAACCCGCGACCTGGGTGAGGGAATCGGACCTGCGATCCGCAGCGGGCTGCGCGCGGCACAGGCCATTCTCGAGGGCAAGCCCTACCAGCTCGACGATGTGAGCGGCGCGAGCGTCGGCAGCATCGCGCGCAGTATGTTCGATCGCGCGGCCCGCGCCAGCGTGTTTTCCGGGCGCCGCCAGGGCGCGCCCGGCAGAGGACCCGCACATGGCCTACGTCACCGTGATCAATGAACACCAGCACGTGCAGCAGATTGTCTCCGGGCATCACCACCTGACGGCCGACGAGGCGCTCGCCGCGGGTGGGAGCGATGCCGGGTTCGCGCCGCGCGAACTGTTGCTCGCAAGCCTCGGGGCCTGCACCGCGGTGGCGCTGCGCAAGCACGCCGCCCACAACGATTGGGCACTGGGGAAGATCACGGTGGGCGTGCGCTGGTCGCGCAACGCCTCCGGGACGGATCACATCGAACGGCGTCTGTCCTTCTCCCGCCCGCTGACGAGCGAGCAGAAGACACGCCTGCT
>DASWUP010000151.1:0-6215 GCA_036401635.1 Steroidobacteraceae bacterium | reverse complement strand
GCGGGAATGAACACCAGCATGGAGCCCGCGATCACGCCCGGGAGCGACAGCGGCAGCGTGATGTCCAGGAACGCGCGCCGCGGCGTGCTGCCGAGATCCGCCGCCGCCTCCAGCAGCGTGGGGTCGAGCTTCTCCAGCGTGGCAAACAGCGGCAGCACCATGAAGGGCAGGTAGGAGTAGATGATGCCGAGGTACACCGCGAGGCTGGTGCGCATGATGCGCACCGGGTGACTGATCAAGCCCAGGTGCAGCAGCGCCGTGTTGAGAAAGCCGGTATCGCGGATGATGCCCTCGAGCGCGTACACGCGCAGCAGGAACGAGGTCCAGAACGGCAGCATGATGATGAGCAGCAGCAGCCCCTGCGCGGACTTTGGGCTGCGCGCGATGGCATACGCCATCGGGTAGCCGAGCGCGAGGCAGATCAGGGTCGAGAAAAACGCAGTCCGCAGCGAGTACAAATAGGCGACACCGTACACCTGGTCGGTGAGCAGGTAGCGGTAGTTGCCGAAGCTCAGGGAGAGCTGCAGGTGGTGGTCGCGCGTGAAGGAGATGACGTCGGTGAACGGCGGCACGCGCGGCGCGGACTCGGCGAAGCTGATTTTGAAGGCGAAGGCGAACGGAATGAGAAAGAATATGAGCAGGAAGATCAGTGGCGGCAGAATGATGAGCCAGCGGCCCGGACGCCCGGTCGGTTTCATGATGCGCGCTTCGACTATGCCAGCGGGCTATTGTGCGGGATAAACTCAGGTCTAGTACAAGTATCGCCAGCCCGGTGCCCAACGTGTCGAGCCAACGAGCCTCCACAGCACTCGCCGAGCACACCGCCGACGGCGGCGGGTCGCGCATCCGCCAGCGCCAGCGCCAGCGCCAGCGCCTGATCGACGCCTGCATCTCCGCGCTGCACATCTACGGGCCCTCGCGCACCACGGTGGAGAAGGTCGTGGCGCTCGCGGACCTGTCGCCGGGCATCGTGCGCTTCTACTTCGATTCCAAGGCCGCGATGCTGGTCGCCTCGCTCGAGTATCTGGCCGCGGAGTTCGAAGAACGGGTGATGGCTCCCGTTGCGCGCCTCAAGCACGCGCCGGTGCAGGCACTGCGGCTGCTGGTGGATCTGTACCTCGATGCGGACATCGCCAGTCCGCGCAAGGTGTCGGTCTGGTACGCGTTCTGGGGCGAGGCGAGCGCACGCCAGGAGTACCAGGACATCTGCGGCCAGAAGGACGATGAGTTCGCCGCACTGGTGCGCGAGCTCATCGAGCGGCTGATCGCAGCCAGCGGCGCCACGCACCTGGATGCCGATGGCGTGGCGCTCGGGCTCATCGGCGTGCTCGAGGTGCTGTGGCAGGGGATTGCCTTCGAGAGCGAGGCCAACATCGACCGCGCGGCTGCGATCGCGCGCTCGTTGGCCTACCTGCGATCGGTGTTCCCGGGCGAGTTCGCGTCATCCGCGCCCAATTCGCCGCACGGCAGCGGCGCACCGCGCCGTGCCGATGCGCTTCGTGGCGCCGGCGCTCGCCTGCCGGCGTGGGCTTACGCCGACGCGGCGCTGCTCGCTGCGGAACGCGAACGGCTGCTGCGGCCGGCGTGGCAGCTGCTCGGACACGAGGCGGAGCTGCGGGTGGCGGGTGACTTTTTCACCGGCGATCTGGCCGGGGAGCGCGCCGTCGTGTTGCGCGCCGAGCGCGGCAAGTTGCACGCGTTGCGCAACACCTGCCGCCGGCGTCCGCATGCGCTGCTGGCGGCGCGCAAGGGGCACCTGGAGGGCGCGGTTCACTGCGCCGTGCACGGCCTGACGTACGGCTTCGATGGGCGCCTGCTCGAGGGCGCGACGCCGGGGGATCTCGCGGCCCTCGAGATGAGACGCCAGGACCGCCTGATCCTGGTGCGTGCGGGCGGCGCAGCCGCTGAGCGCACGCCGCAGCCGCTGTGGGAAGGATTCGCGGCACTCGTGCCGCGCGCCGTGGCGGACCTGGATGTCGCGGCGGACTGGAAGGTGATCGTCGAGCAGTGGCTGGAGAGCCCGCAGCCGCAGCAGCATTTCGTGGCGCCGAATCAGTTGCTCGACATCCGCCCGGCGGGGGCGTTGATTCTGCAGGTCGTGCCCAGTGCACCGGGACGCAGCCGCATCCGGCGCTTTGAGTTCTCCGCGGCGCGCGCCGCGGGGACGCGCGCGGTCTGGCGCCGCCAGAACGCAGCCTGGCTGGGGGCGCAGATCGAGCTTGCGGAGTCGACGCAGAGCGGGCTCATGGGCGCTGCGGAGGAGCCGGAGGACGTCAGTCCGGTCGCGCCCGCGCTCGCGCAGTTCCGCGCGCTCGTAGCCGCCTGCCTGCAGGCACTGCCGGCTAGATGAAGCGGGCCGGCGCGCTTGGCTGACGCACTTCGGGAATGCGCTCGCGCAGCAGCTCGTGGAACTCCAGCATGCAGTTCTCGAGCCGTGACAGCGGTCCCGGTTCATAGCTGCCGGACGCCAGCCCCTGCTGCACGCGGCGGCACAGGAACTCGTCCTCGCGCTGCACCTGCCGGTTGATGCGCGCCGAGAGGTAGCGAACGATGCGCATCTCGCGCCGCTCGTCGGGATGAGCAAATGAGCCGCCCCGGATCGTGCACCGCCCCGGGCCGCGCGGCAGCACCTGGAAGAAGTCCATCTGGTCGGGGAAGACGTCTATGCCTAGGTTGGGGAGCATGCTGTAGAAGCTCCACCGCCTGCGATGCGGTTCCGGAAGATCAGCCGAGACCTGGCCGACGAGCTGCTGGTAGAGACGCTCGCTCCAACGCGGCGATGGGCGCTCCCGCAGCCAGCTGACACCGCGCGCTACCCCCGTGGGCAGGTTCAGCTGATCGTCGTAGTCGGGCGTGAACATGCGGTTGAGTCCCGGATGTCCGATCGGCACGTGATAGGACTCCAGATAGTTGTCCATTGCGATTTTCCAATCGCACTCCCAGTGCTCGATGTACATCGATCCGAGCGGCCGCATCTGCTCGAAGCGATGCGGGGCAAATTCTGCAGCGACGCCTGCCCAGATTTGCTCCAGCGGCAGCGGATTGCCCGCGAGACACACGAACACGAAGCCGAACATCACCTGCACGCGCACCGGCTTCAGGCCCAGCTGAGTACGATCCAGCTCCGGAAAGGTCTCGCGCGCCGTCATCGCGCGAAGTTCGCCACTCAGCCGATAGGACCATCCGTGGTACGGACAGGTAATGGCGCCCGGACAATTGCCCGCGCCCTCGAGAATGCGCGTGCCGCGGTGGCGGCACACGTTGTGGAATGCCTGGATCTCACCCTGCGAGTTGCGCACCGCCATCACGCTGTCGGCGCCGAGGTCGAGCGTGACGTAGTCCCCGGGAGCGGCAATGGAACTGACGTGGCAGACGATCTGCCAGCTCGGCTTCAGCAGCCGCTCGTATTCCAGGCGCGTCATCTCCGGATGGCTGTACGCCCATGCCGGCAAGGCCCGTGGCACTTTCGCGGTAACGGGTTCGAGCGCTCGGGCGACGGTCGGCGTCATGGGGGTTTTCCGGCTGGTGGGTATACGCTCATATAATTCTACAGGAAAAAACTATATGATCATATAGACGACGCGGGCGGCGGATGCTACCGTTGCGTGCACGCATGGCCCGAACCCTGATCAGGAACCAGGAACACTACCGGCGTGCCCTGCAGCGCCTGCCGCTGGGGGTCGCGTCCAACTTTCGCTTCTGGGGCGAGGATCGCACCATCTACGTGAAGCACGGACGCGGCGCGCGGATCACCGACCTCGACGGGAACGTGTACGTCGACTACCGCATGGGCTACGGGCCGGCGATCCTGGGTTACGCCGATCCGCGGGTCGACGCCGCAGCGCGCGCCGGCATGGAGGTCGGCGGAGTGTTCGCGCTGTCCACCGAGGGCGAGTACCAGGTCGCGCAGCGCATCGCGAACATGGTGCCGGCGGCGGAGCTGGTGCGCTTCTCCAACTCCGGTACCGAAGCGGTCATGGCGGCGCTGCGCCTGGCGCGCGCCTACACCCGCAGGGACAACTACGTCATCCTCGAGGGCAGTTATCACGGCCTGTTCGACGCCGCCATGTGGTACACGCCGATGGACAAATGGACCCAGGTCGGCGATCCCGAGGTCTACCCGTACAGCGAGGGGATACCGTTAAGCACGCGCCAGTTCGCGCATTTCGTGCAGGCGAACGACGCCAATCAGCTCGAGGACGTGCTGAAGCGCCATGGACACTCGATCGCCTGCCTGCTCATCGAGCCGATCATGGGCAACTGCCTGGGGATCGCCGCCGACCCGGCCTACGTGCGCGCGGCGCGCGAGCTGTGCGATCGTTACGGCGTCGTGATGATCATCGACGAAGTGAAGACCGGGTTTCGGGTGGCGCGCGGTGGCGTGCAGGAACTGTACGGGGTGCGCGCCGACCTGTGCACCTTCGCCAAGGCGATCGCCAACGGCTATCCGATCTCGGTGCTGGCGGGCCGGGAGGACATCATGCGCAAGCTCGGGCGCGGTGTCGCCCACGGTGGCACCTACACCGCGCACCCGGTGTCGCTCGCGGCGGCGGACAAGACACTGGAAATCCTCGCCGAGACCGATGCGCTCGAGCGCATCGCCCGCTATGGCACGCGGCTGCGCAACGGCATGAGCGCCATCCTCAAGGCCCGCGGCATTGCTCACAGCTTCGTCGGGCATCCGTCGATGAGCGGCCTGTACTTTGCGCACGAGCCGCCGCGTACCTACCGCGACTGGAAGGGAAGCGATTACACTTTCTACGACGCGGCCGCGAAGGTGCTGCACGATGAATGCATCCTGTGCGAGCCGGACTCGCGCGAGCCGTGGTTCGTATCCGCCGCCCACGACGACTCGTGCCTCAGCGACACGCTGGCGGCGTTCGAGGTGGCGATCGACCGGACGCTCGATGCGCTTCCGGCCACGCGCCGGGTGCCCGCCTGAAGCTGCGGCCGCGGGAAGTAAGCAGCATGAGCACGCGCGCCCCTAACCGGCATGACGCCATCGTCGTAGGCGCCGGCCACAACGGGCTGGTGACCGCATGCTACCTGGCGCGCGCCGGGCTCGATGTACTGGTGCTCGAGCGCAATGCCTACATCGGCGGCGCTGCGGTGAGCCGCAGACTCTACGACGGTTTCACGTACTCCAATTGCTCCTACGTCTGCAGTCTGCTGCGCACCGAGATCATTCGCGCTCTGCAGCTGCCGCAACACGGACTGCAGATCATTCCCTACGAAGGCGGTTGCACGCTGATGCGCAACGGCGAGCACCTGGCGCTCTACGACAACCACGACGCGCTGCGCCGGGAGATCGCCCGGCACTCGCGCCGCGATGCGGAAGCCTACGACCGCTTCGTGCGCGACATGCTGCGTCACTGCCGCTTCATCAAGCCGCTGCTCCTGCGCACGCCGCCCGATCCCACCTCGTTCAGGCCGCGCGACATCCATGAGCTGCTGTGGCTCGCCCGGCACTTTCACCAGCTGGGCGAGGCGCGCATGTACGACACGCTGCGGTTCTGGACGCAGAGTTGCGCGGATCTGCTCGATGAGTACTTCGAGAGCGAGATCCTCAAGGCGCATCTCGCCGGCAGCTCGATCATCGGCACCGCCCTCGGGCCGCGCTCGCCGGGGAGCGCCTACGTGCTGCTGCACCACTACATGGGCAGCATCGACGGCGCGGTGGGTGCCTGGGGTTTCGCGCGCGGCGGCATGGGCGCGGTCACGCAGGCGCTGGCGGCGTCCCTCACGGCAAGCGGTGGCGCCGTGCGCAGCAGCGCAGCGGTCGAGCAGATCCTGGTGCGCAACGGGCGGGCCGCCGGGGTGGTGCTCGCGGACGGGGAGGAGATTCACGCGCCGGTCGTGGTTTCGAACCTGGACGTGCGCCGGACGTTCCTGGAGACGGTGGCGCCGCAGCACCTGCCGCCCGAGTTCCTCGAGCAGGTGCGCCGATTCAAGATCCGCGGCTCCTCCGGCAAGCTCAACATCGCACTCGACGGCCTGCCGCATTTTCCGGCGATTCCGCAGGACTCACCGTGCTTGCGAGGCGACGTGCACGTGACCGACACCATCGACATGCTGGAGCGCGCCTACGATGACTGGAAGGAGGGGCGCTGGTCGCGCGCTCCCTACATCGACATGCTGATCCCCACCCAGATCGACCCGACCATGGCGCCGCATGGCAAGCACTACATGTCGGTGTTCGTGCAGTACTGTCCCTA
>DASWUP010000150.1:0-5737 GCA_036401635.1 Steroidobacteraceae bacterium | reverse complement strand
ACCGCCGAGCTCGGCATCAACTGGGCGGTCTTCCAAAAGGGACAAACGAACGTTCCCGCCGGCAGCTTCGTGAGTCCGGTCGGCGGCACCAGCATCGTGGATCTGGCCGGCGCCATCCAGAACCCCGCCAATGCGTCCACGACCCTGCTGCAGGGCACCACCATCGGCATCGGCCGCGTCGCCGGAACGGGCGTGAACTTCGCCGCCATGGTGCGCGCCATCCGCGGCGACACCAACACCAACGTCATCGCCACGCCCTCGGCGGTGACCATGGACAACCAGGAAGCGGAACTGAAGGTCGCGCAGGAGGTCCCGTTCGTCACCGGGCAATTCACCAATACCACCGCGGTCACCGGCGGCACCGTCAATCCCTTCCAGACCATTCAACGCCAGGAAGTGGGCACCATCCTCAAAGTGACCCCGACCCTCTCCCCGGAAGGCAATTCGGTGATGCTCAAGCTGTCGATCGAAAGCTCGAGCATCGGTCAGAAGCCCACCGGCGCGGTCGACCTGGTCACCAACAAGCGCACCATCACCACCACGGTCCTCATCGAGGATGGCGGCGTCGTGGTGCTCGGCGGACTCATCCAGGACAACAGCGTCAAGGGCGAACAACGCGTGCCGTACCTCGGCAACATTCCGCTCCTGGGACTGCTGTTCAAGACACGCAACGCGTCCTCCACCAAGAACAACCTCATCATGTTCATCCGCCCGAAGATCCTGCACGATCCGTCGCAGGCGGCCTTTGAGACGGACCTCAAATACAACTACATGATGGATCAGGAGAAGAAGCTGAACACGCGCGAGGCTCTGCCGCTGCTGCCGGGCGTATCGCGCGGCAAACTCGAGCCGCTGCCGCCGCCGAAGCCGCAGAACCAGGCACCCCCGAGCGGCTCGACCGCGCCCTCGCAGCCGCCCTCGGGCGCGAGCGTGACGCCCGGGGTGGGTGCGCCGGATGCCACCGCGGCACCCGCCACCGCCCCTGCGCCCCAGTCGCCTGCGCCACCGGCGCCTGCGCCACAAGGCCAGCCATGAACGAGGCAGCCGCAGGCACTCCCGCCGGCCCCGACGGCGCCGCAGGAAGGCGTCTGTCATTCGCGTTCGCCAAGCGCCACGGCGTGCTCGTCAACCGCGTCGTGGATGGCGTGGCCGAATGCACTTACCGCGACACCGCCACGCCCCAGGCGCTCGCAGAAGTGCGGCGTTACCTGCGCCGCTCACTCAGGCTCGAGCGCGTGCCGGACGCGCAGTTCGACGAGCTGCTGCGCCAGGCCTACGAGGCCGGCTCGGATGCGATGCAGGCGGTCGAGGGCCTGGACGACACCACCGATCTTGCGCACCTCGCGCAGGAACTGCCCGAGCAGGCCGACCTGCTGGACAGCGAGGACGACGCCCCGATCATCCGCCTGATCAATGCGGTGCTCACCCAGGCGGTCAAGGAGAACGCCTCCGATATCCACATCGAGCCGTTCGAGAACCGCCTCGTGATCCGCTTCCGCGTCGACGGCGTGCTGCGCGAGGTGCTGCAGTCGCGCCGTGCGGTGGCGCCGCTGGTGGTGTCGCGCATCAAGGTCATGTCGCGGCTCGACATCGCCGAGAAACGCCTGCCGCAGGACGGACGCATCAGTCTCAAGATCGCCGGCCGCGCGGTCGACGTGCGCGTCTCGACCATCCCTTCAGGGCACGGCGAACGCGTCGTGCTGCGTATCCTCGACAAGCAGGCCGGCAAGCTCGACCTGGACTCCCTCGGCATGGATCCGCGCACCCAGCAGCTGATCGACGAGCTGATCCACAAGCCGCACGGGATCCTGCTGGTCACCGGACCCACCGGTTCGGGCAAGACCACCACGCTGTACGCAGGGCTCGAGCGCCTCAACGACAACACGCGCAACATCATGACGGTCGAGGATCCGATCGAGTACTACATCGACGGCATCGGCCAGACGCAGGTAAACACCAAGGTGGAGATGACTTTCGCCCGCGGCCTGCGCGCCATCCTGCGCCAGGATCCGGATGTGGTCATGATCGGCGAAATCCGCGACCTCGAGACCGCGCAAATCGCGGTGCAGGCGAGCCTCACCGGCCACCTGGTGCTCTCCACGCTGCACACCAACACTGCCGCGGGTGCCATTACGCGTATGCGCGACATGGGGATCGAACCGTTCCTGCTGTCTTCAAGCCTGATCGGCGTGCTGGCGCAGCGCCTGGTACGCGTGCTGAGCCCCGATACCAAGCAGCCGTTCCAGGCGGGCGAATACGAGCGCCGGCTGCTGAACCTGCACTCGCACGAGCCCTCCCCGACGCTGTATCGACCCGGGCGCGACACCACCGGCGGCTATCGCGGCCGCTCGGGCATCTACGAGCTGATCGTGGTCGATGACGCCATGCGCACCATGATTCACGACGGCGTCTCGGAGCAGGAGATCGATCGGCACGCGCGCCTCAGCACGCCCTCGATCCGCGACGACGGCCGTGCCAAGGTGCTGCGCGGCGAGACCACCATCGAGGAAGTACTGCGCGTCACGCGCGAGGATTGAGTTGGGCGCGTTCGAATACACGGCCCTCGATACTGGCGGCCGCGAGCGCAAAGGCATTCTCGAAGCCGACACGCCACGCCAGATCCGCCAGTTGCTGCGCGAGCAGCAACTGCTGCCAGTCTCGGTCACCGAGGTTGCGCAGAAAGAAGCCAAGCGCCAGCGCTCCACCCTCGCCCGGCGCGTGTCGGCAGCGGACCTGGCGCTGTTCACCCGGCAGCTCGCCACGCTGGCGCGCGCCGGACTGCCGCTGGAGGAGGCACTGCTCGCGGTCTCGCAACAGACCGAAAAGCCGCGCGTGCAGAGCATCGTGCTCGGGGTGCGCGCGCGTGTCATGGAGGGCCACACACTCGCGGACGGCTTTGCGGAATTCCCGCGCATCTTCCCCGAGATCTACCGCGCCACCGTGGCGGCGGGCGAGCAGGCCGGGCACCTGGACAACGTGCTCGAGCGACTGGCCGACTATACCGAGAGCCGCGAGCAGACTCGCCAGAAGGTACTGGCGGCGATGCTCTACCCCATCGTCCTGTCGGTGATGTGTTTCGCCATCGTGTCATTGCTGCTGGTATTCGTGGTGCCCAAGGTCGTGGCGGTATTCGCGACCAGCAAAGCGAAGCTACCGCTGATCACCCGTCTGCTGATCGCGACCAGCGGCTTCTTCCGCTCCTACGGGGTGTACCTGATCATTGCGGCCATTCTCGCCTTCGTGCTGTTCCGGCGCTGGTTGCGCGACCCGGGGGCGCAGCGCCGCTACCATCGATTGCAGCTGCGGGTGCCGCTGCTCGGCAAGCTGACGCGCGGCTTCAACACCGCACGCTTCACGCGCACCTTCAGCATCCTCTCGGCCAGCTCCGTGCCGGTGCTCGAAGCGATGCGCATCGCCGGGGAAGTGGTGACCAACCTGCCCATGCGCGATGCGGTGGCGGACGCGGCGGCGCGGGTGCGCGAGGGCGCGCCGATCGGGCGCTCGCTGGGGATCAGCCGGATGTTCCCGCCCATGACCATTCACCTTATTTCCAGCGGCGAGTCGAGTGGCCAGCTCGAGAACCTGCTCGAGCGGGCCGCGATCAGCCAGGAACGTGAGCTCGACGGGCTGCTGTCGGCCCTGGTGGGGCTACTGGGTCCGGTACTCATCATCGTCATGGGTCTGTTCGTCATGGGCATCGTTTTTGCAATGCTGCTGCCGATCTTCCAGATGAACCAGCTGATCCATTGATCCGGTTCACAAACCGCGAGCGCAGCATTGCAGTTGTCACGTGATCTGATTTAAGTTCGCGCCGTCCAATTCCTGCAGGACCGCGGTCCCGCATGAGCGAGAAGCCGGAATCAGAGGAATTTGAAGACGAGGAAGCCGACGAACCTGTCCCCGAGGACGGGGACGTCGATCTTGATCAGGTCATCAAGGACCTCGATCTCGCCAAGCGCCGCGGCCAGAAGGCCGGCGACCCGGCCTGGCGCCGGCTCGTGCGGCTGCTCGAGGATAAGCACACCGCCGAGCTCACCAGCGATTTCGAGGACTACGAAATCGGCGACGACGGCGACGCGCCGCGCAGGAACCGCCGCAAGGCGCGTCAGTGAAAATCCCGCGAACGCGTCAGCAGCTCCCCCAGGAGCGCCGAGCGGTCGATGAGCCGGCGAGCGATGAGATGCGTGACGCCGTGCTGCTGTTGCAGCTCACCGTGCACCTCGAGCAAGCGTGACTCGATGAGTGCGCGGCGCTGCGCGCGCCCCACCCGCTCCCACACGATGACGTTCACCTGGCCGCTCTCGTCCTCGAGAGTGAGAAAGGTGACGCCGCTCGCGGTGGCCGGGCGCTGGCGCATGAGCACGATGCCGGCGGTGCGCACCGCCGCACCGTTGGCTGCGCGCAGGAGCTCACTCGCGGGGAGGAGCGCCGCCGCTGTTAAGCGCTCGCGCAACAGCGCCAGCGGATGCCTTCCCAGGGTGAGCCCGAGGGACGCGTAGTCCGCCGCAATGCCCTCACCTTCGGTGGGTGCGACGAGCAGCGGCCGGCCCTCCTCGAGATCGGCGCTACGTCGGCCCGCGAAGCTCAGCGGCAAGGGGCGTTCGGTGGCGGCGACTTCCCAGAACGCGAGATGCCGGTTGCCGCTCAAGGAAGCCAACGCTCCAGCCGCGGCGAGGGCCTCCAGGTCACCGCGGTCGAGCGCCGCACGGGCGGCGAGATCCTGCACGCTCGCAAAAGGCCGCGCCGCGAGCAGCCGAGCCACGCCGGACTGTGACAGGGACTTCACCAGCCGCATGCCGAGCCGCAGCGCCGGTTCGCCATCCGCACCCCGCTCGAGCGTCGAATCCCACTCGCTGAGGGTGGCATCCACCGCGCGCACCTCGACCCCGTGGGCACGCGCATCGCGCACCAGCTGTGCCGGCGCATAGAAGCCCATGGGCTGGCTGTTGAGCAGCGCGCAGGTGAAGGCCGCCGGCTCGTAGCACTTGAGCCAGGCGGAGTCGTATACCAGCAGCGCAAAGCTCATGGCGTGCGAATTGTGAACAATGAGATTGTTCGCCAAAAAGTTGTGATCCCCTTCTATCTGAAGATCGTAGGTCACTTGGGGTCCAAGCTCCTCGATCGCCACCACCCTGTCCCAGTAGATATCGGAGCTCGCAAGACGCGAGAGATCTCGAGAGCGCAGGACAGCCGCCAGGCGTTTAATCACGAATCGACGAAAACCGATTTTCTTTGCGCTGGGTGACCGTATTTCGCGCATAGCGAGGCCAGTCGCCCGTTCGATCTCATTCCAAGTGAGTCCGGCCCTATCGCGCTCCCGGCGAATCATCGTACACACTTCGGCCGGGATGATGTCGCGAGACATGCGGCCATTCCCGCGCGTTGCCAAGGTTCTTGCTCGCTTGCGTTTCTGCGGATCCAGAAAACAGCGGCCGATACGCCGCCAAAATCGGCGCAGCGGCTCACCCGTCACGACGACTACGTGGTGGTGGAGCATCCGCTCCTTGTAAGAACGTCCCCGGCGATAAAGGCGAGCGACGATGCCAAGACGCAGAAGCAGGTACTGAACTTCCACGGCCAGCTGTGGCGAAGCGGTCTCGTATGAGACATGTCCTGCTGTTAGCGAAAGTCCGCCGTCACCTTCCCAGAGTCGAGCAAGCAGCAAGGCAATGTTGCTGTCGCATAACTCGAAAACCTCGGACGGCAAATGCTTCTCGCGTGCACCACTCCCCCAGAT
>DASWUP010000149.1:0-3063 GCA_036401635.1 Steroidobacteraceae bacterium | reverse complement strand
CGAGTAGCGCCCGAACAAGGGCCACAGCACCGCATCCGGCGCGCTGCGCAGCTCACCGAGCGTGGCAATTCCGACCGCTTCGACCCGCGCGCCGGTCTTGCGCCCCAACCCCGGGAGCCGGCGCACCGACAGCGGATCGAGCACCTCGCGCACGCGCTCGGGAGCGACCACGGTGAGCCCGTCGGGCTTTCCGAGATCGGAGGCGATCTTGGCGACCAGCTTGTTGGGCGCGACGCCCACCGAGGCGCTGAGCCCGGTGAGCTCGCGAATGCGGCGTTTGATGCGCCGGGCGATGTCGACGGCGCCGCCGAGCAACTCCTGGCTCGCCGTGACATCCAGAAACGCCTCATCCAGCGACAGCCCCTGCACCAGCGGCGTGACCTCGTGAAACACCCCGAACACGACGCGCGACACCTCCTGGTAGCGCCGCATGCGCGGGCGCACGCACACGGCCTGCGGGCACAGTTTCAGCGCCGTGCGCATCGGCATCGCCGAGTGCACGCCGAAGCGGCGCACCTCGTAGCTGGCCGCCGCCACCACGCCGCGGGCGCCGTCCCAGCCGACTACCAGCGGCTTGCCCGCGAGCGCCGGGTCATCGCGCTGTTCCACCGATGCGTAGAACGCATCCATGTCGACGTGCAGGACGGCGCGCGTCACGGCGGTGCTCGTCGGGTGCGCTTAGCTCCCGCTCACTTGGTGACCGTGATGGTGATCTTCTTGGAGATCACCGGCGGATTGTGCGGCACGTGATTCTGGTCGCCGAGCAGCAGCTGCAGCGTGTGCTTGCCGGGGGTGAGCGGCAGCGTCGTCTCGGTCTGGCCTTTGCCGAAGTGCAGGATCTTGTCGGTCACCGGCAGCGGCGCACCGAGATCCGCCGGGGCGTCGGTGTCGAGCAGCAGGTGGTGATGACCGCTGTTGTCGAACTTGACGCCCGCCGGCGCGATACCCATGCCCTTCAGGCCGAACTGCACCCGCACCGGTGCCTGAACCTTCGCGCCGTCCTTCGGACTGATGATGTAGACCTCGGCACCCGCGGGCGAAGCGGTGCGCTCCTGGGCGAAGGCGAGCGATGCGCCCACAAGCAGCACGGTGATGATCAAGGTACGCATGAATAACTCCTTCAAAGCGAGAGGGCACTGTAGACGCTGGTGAGCGCGAGCATGATCGCGCCGCTTACCAGGTAAAAGAAAGACAGCAGTGCGAGTTTGCTGAACGTGAGCAGGCGGCCCTGCCGGTAGGCGACGCGCATCGAGCGATACATGTACCAGACGAAATACACGCTCACCGCCAACCCGACTCCCGGTGCGATACCCGGCAGCAGCCGGGTCACCACCCAGGCGAGCATCACCACCAGGAATACGAACGCATGATTGTGCACCAACAGCAGCAGGTGCTCGACGTAATAGCGTCGCGGCCACCAGTACATGAGCATCATGGTTGCCGAGAGCAGCGGCAGGAACAGGAACATCGCCCGCGGCACGTTGTGCAGCAAGGCCTCTTGTAGCGAGCGGCCGCTATCCTCGAGCACCCTGCGGCAGGCGTTCGGCACCAGGGGCGCGAGCTGCTTGGCCCAGGGACCATCGTAGCTCGCCCTGCCGCACAGGCGCTGCGCGCGCTGCTCGGCCGTCTCGCCCGGTTTGGGCGTGGTCATGGCGGCGGCAATCTCCTTGTCTTCGTCGGACGAGAGCAACTCCGAGTGCATCCGGTTAGACGCATCGATCTTCAGCACCACGAGCTTCGGCTGCGTGGCGGCGGCGAAGAGAAAAAACGCCACCGACAGCACCAGGTACAGCCGCACGGGCGGCAGATAGCGCGCGCGGCGCCCGGCAAGAAACTCCGCGGTCAGGTAGCCGGGTTTGAACAGCAGTGCCGCGAGGGTGCGCCACAGGCGCGAGTCTGCGTGCGTCAGATCTTCCGTGGCCACCTGTAAGAGGTGCCACAGCGAGTGCAGCGGCGGCTCGAGCCGCTGGCCGCACGCTCCGCAGTAGCGTCCGGGAACCGGTGCTGCGCAGTTGGTGCAGCGCACGGCGGGAGCGACGTCCGCGGGGGCCTTGTCAGGCGCAATGTTGAGCGGCGCCGCCGTGCTCATGCGACCTGCGCGCTCGACCTCGCAGCCGACTGGGACGCGGGCTGCACCTGGGCGCCGAGCTCCTGCGGCTCGAAGTCATCAACGTGGATCAGATCCATCACCTTGCGATCGTAGTCGCGCAGCGCCGCCGCTTCGGTCTCGGACACGATGCCGGCGGCGAGCGCCTGCTGGATCTGTCCCGGCAGGTCCAGGGCGGTGAGCTTGCCGGTCTTGACGCCCTCGACGCGGATGCGCTTTTCGAGCGGTTCGAGCTGCACCGCCAGCTGCAGCGCCTCCTGCAGCAGTCCCAGCGGATTAGTCGGCTCGAGCGTCCAGTAGATGTTCTGGCACAAGCGCTCGCGCGCCTCGCTGGGACTGGTCACGAGTGCGGCGACCTTGTGCCCGAGGCTGTCATCGGGCGCCGAGTACACCCGTCCGCGCGGGAAGATGAGCGCACGCATCGTCCCCGCCAGCAGCCGGTTGGGGAAGTTGCGCAGGAAACCATGCAGCTGCTCCTGCGCGTGATACAGCAGATTGCGGCACGCCCACTCGACGATCGGCAGATCCTCCTCCTGGCGGCCCTGGTTTTCGTGGTGCTTGAGGACCATCGAGGCGAGATACATGCATGACAGCACGTCCCCGAGTCGCGCCGACAGGCTCTCCTTTTTCTTCAGATAGCCGCCGAGCGTCAGCATCGCCACATCCACCGCGAACGCGAACGAGGCGCTGAAGCGCACGATGTGCTGGTAGTAACGCGCCGTGGCGCCGTGCACCGGCGCGCGGGTGAAGCGCGCGTGCGTCAGCGCCATGATGAACGAGCGCACCGCGTTCGAAATGCTGAAGCCGATGTGCCCGAACAGGGCGCGGTCGAACTCATCGACCCCCGCGGTGCGATCGGGATTGCGGGCGGCGCTCATCTCGCGCAGCACGAACGGATGGCAGCGAACCGCGCCCTGACCGAAGATGATGAGGTTGCGTGTGAGGAGGTTCGCGCC
>DASWUP010000148.1:0-2513 GCA_036401635.1 Steroidobacteraceae bacterium | reverse complement strand
TCCGCGTTCTGCACCTGCTCGCGCATCTGCTCGATCAGCACCTTCATGTCCACGGCGCTGCGCGTGGTCTCGAGGTCCTGGGACTTCGAAGACAGGGTGTTGGCTTCGCGGTTGAGCTCCTGCATGAGAAAGTCGAGCCGGCGGCCGGCGGGCTCGCTGCCGGCGGTGACGCGGCGCACTTCCGTGATGTGGCCGGCGAGGCGCTCGAGCTCCTCGTCGACGTCGAGCCGCTGCAGCAGCAGCGCCAGCTCCTGCTCGAGGCGCTCCGGGTCGATGCTCGCGGTCAGCTCCGCGAGCCGCTCGTGAAGGCGCACCCGCATCCGCGCATGCACCTCCGGCAGCCGCGCGCGCACGACCGCCACCAGGGCCTCGAGGCTCGTGCAGCGCTGCTCGAGCAGCTCGCGCAGCCGCGCCCCCTCGCGCGCGCGCGCCGCAACCAGCTCCGCCACCGTGGCATCAAACACGGCATACGCCGCCGCCAGCAGCTGCTCGCCGCTGGCACCGTCCTCGCGCAGCACGCCCGGCCAGCGCAGCAGGTCAAGTGCGCTCAGCGCGGTGGGCTCGCTGCGCAGCGAGCGCGTCACGACGTGCACAGCGGCGAGTACGCGCTCGAGCGCCACTGTATCCACCTCCAGCGCGCTGTCCGCGCCCTGCGGACGTCGATAGGTGATGGTGCAATCGACCTTGCCGCGGCGCAGTTGCCGGGTGAGACGCGCGCGCAGCTCGCCTTCGGCCGCGCGCAGCTCGTCCGGCAGCCGAAAGCCCGCCTCCAGGAAGCGATGATTCACGCTGCGCAGCTCGCACACGAGCGTGCCCCACGCTCCGGTGGTTTCACGGCGCGCGAAGCCGGTCATGCTCGCGATCATGTTCGCGCTGGTCCGCCCGGGATGTCCCGCGAAGAACGGCGGTTTCCGGGGCGGCGTGCTTGATTCGCCTCGCTACGCCCGTTCACCGCACAGGTGATATAAAGCGTGGATAAGTCTAACAGATGCATGGAACTCTTCTTGCGGGTCGAATACGCGGACATCAGCCTGCTCGGCGGGCGCGACGAGAACCAGGACCGGGTCGTGGCCGCGGTGGCGGAGAAGGCCGCACTGCTGGTGGCCGTCGACGGCATGGGCGGACATGCCCACGGCGCACGAGCCGCGCAGGTCACGCAGCAGGTGATCGTGGAAGCCTTCTGGCACGCGCCGCAACCGCTGTTCGATCCGCTGGGCTTTCTGCACCTGACGCTGGGACGCGCCCACGACGAGGTGGTGAAGCTCGGGGCGCAGCTGCCGCTCGAGCACCGGCCGCGCGCCACCTGCGCCGTGTGCCTGATCCAGCAGCACGCCAGCTGGTGGGCGCACGTCGGCGACAGCCGCCTGTATCACGTGCGGCGCGGGGTGCTCGTGACGCGCAGCCGCGACCACAGCCACGTGGAGCTGCTGCTGCGCGAGGGACTCATCAACGCCGAGCAGGCCCAGAGCCACCCGATGCGCAACTTCGTTGAATGTTGTCTCGGCGGGGATCCGATCCTGCCCGACATGTCGCTCACGCGGCGCTATCCGCTCGAGCCGAACGACGTGCTGCTGGCGTGCACCGACGGGCTGTGGGGCGGGCTCAGCGACATCGAGATCGCGGCCGAGTTCGGCACCCCAGGCGAGCTGCGCGAGAAGCTGCTCGCGCTCGGCGCGCGCGCCGTGACGCGCGCCGGCAACGCCAGCGACAACACTTCAGCGGCCGCGCTGCGCTGGCTCGGCGATTAGGAACGCGCCCATGACCCGACCTTCCGGACGCGCCTCTGATGAGCTGCGGCGCGTGAGCTTCATGCGCCGTCACACCCGCCACGCCGAAGGCTCGGTGCTGGTGGAGTTCGGCGACACGCAGGTGCTGTGCACCGCCAGCGTCGAGGACACGGTGCCGCCGTTCCTGCGCGGCAAGAGCCAGGGTTGGATCACCGCCGAATACGGCATGCTGCCGCGCGCCACGCATACGCGCACGGCGCGCGAGGCGGCGCGCGGCAAGCAGAGCGGGCGCACCCACGAGATCCAGCGGCTCATCGGCCGCTCGCTGCGCGCGGTCGCGGATCTGAAGGCGCTCGGCGAACGCACCGTCACCATCGACTGCGACGTGCTGCAGGCCGATGGCGGCACGCGAACCGCATCCGTCACCGGCGGCTTCGTGGCCCTCGCCGAGGCCTGCGAGCAGCTGGTGCGGCGCCGCCTCATCGCCGCGAGCCCGCTGCACGGGCAGGTGGCGGCGGTGTCGGTCGGCATCGTCGCCGGCGTCCCGGTGCTCGATCTCGACTACGCGGAAGACTCGCAGGCGGAAACCGACATGAACGTGGTCATGAACAATGGCGGCGCGTACGTGGAGATCCAGGGGACCGCTGAAGGGCATGCGTTCCGCCGCCACGAGCTCGATGCGCTGCTGAATCTCGCCGCGCACGGCATCGGCGAGCTGTTCGCGCTGCAGGCGCAGGCGCTCACGGGGCCGTGAGGCGCATCGTTCTAGCCAGCGGCAATCCAGGC
>DASWUP010000147.1:0-10840 GCA_036401635.1 Steroidobacteraceae bacterium | reverse complement strand
CTTCGACACCCTCGATCCCGGCGCCGCTGTCCCAGGCCTTGCCGGCGAGTTCTGCCCGCGCGCCGCGCCGCAGGCGCGCGCCCGAGACGTGGCTGGTGATGAGCGAGTTCACCATCAGTTCGGTGACCGGGGTGGTTTCGGCGGTCTCCTGAGTGGTGAAGCGGACGCCGGGAAACGCTCCCGTCGGCAGCCGGTAGGCGACCTTCATCCAGAATCCGTCGAACGCCTTCGGCTCGATCCGAATCTCGGTGAGATGCTTCACCCAGTAGGTTCCGGCCCACCCGGGCACGACGAGGCGCGCGGGGGCGCCGTTCCAGTGCGGCAGCGGCTGACCATTCATCTCGAATGCGATGAGTGTGTTTTCATCGAGCGCACGCTCGATGGGCAGGCTCTTCAGGAAGTCCGGCGTCGCGGGCAGAACCGGGGAATCCGCGCCATCGAACACGACTTCCAGCGCATCGGGCGCGACGCCCGCCCGGTGTAACACCTCGCGCAGCCGCACGCCTCGCCACAGCGCGTTGCCCAGTGCGCCATTGCCCCATTGCACCCCGGGCACTCGCGGCGTGAAGAGTCCGCGCCGATTTCCGGCGCATTGATTGACCGCGGCTACAGTGACGTGCTCGAAGCCGCTCTGGAGCTCCTTCAGGGACAGGGTGAGCGGGCTCTGGGCGCTCGCGCCGGCTACCGACAAGCGCCAGGTGGCCCGATCCACCTGCGGAATGACTGGCAGGTGATAGCGAACGAAAAACGCGTCGTTGTGCGTGAAAGGCGCCGCAAGATCCGCGAGCGGCGTCTCAAGGTTGGGTGGCCGAAAAGAACGCCGGATGAGCGGCTTCTTACCGGGCAGTACGGAGAGTGCATCCGCCGCCGCCCCGGGCGCAGTGGCCGCGGCATCAGCCGCCCATACCCGCTCGAGCAGCCAGCCGCCCGCCGTACCGAGCAGCAGCTCGCGCCGTGTCACCATGTCAGCTTCAGGAGCAGGGCTTGCCGTGATCCGGACGGGCGCCGGCCGCCTTCGCCTGGGCCTCGCTCATGTACTGCCCTTGTTTGGTCTTGCCATACCATCGGTCGCTGGAACAGTGGTACACGTTGGTGCTGGTGTTGACCCACACTTGCCCCGGGCCCCCACCTGCAGCCGCCTGCGCGGGCGGTGTGTGCTTGGCCGCCGCAGCCGCTGCGGGTGCTGCCGGAGCTGCCGCAGGTGCCGGCGCTGCCGCGCCGCCGGCCGCCGCCGGGGCTGGCGCCGACGCGGCGCCTTCTGAGGAGGCTGACTTGTTCACACCGCCATGTCCGTGGCACGCGCCACGGCCGCCGTGCGCCGCCGTCGTCCCGTCCCTGCAGGTCACCGGACCGCCGCCGGACGCGGATGCGGCAGGAGTCGCCGGCGCTGCGGAGGCCGCCGCGGACTTGGACTTGTCGACACCCCCGTGTCCAGCGCACGAGCGACCGCTGTGAATCGCCGTCGTGCCGTCCTTGCACGTCACCGGGCTCGCACTGGCATCCTGCGCCGTGCAAAGCGCTGGCGCAGCTGACAGCGCAGCAACCAATAGCGCGCCCCACATCAGGCCGTTGAGTTTTGCGATATTCATCTGCAGTCCCCCTGCATCGGCCGCTTAAATTTAGGGCGGCAAGAATACCGTAATCTCCCGCGCGGCGGTATCGGGCGCGAGCCCATGCGCCCGTGCCGCGGTCCGCGCCGAGCGAGCGTAGTACGCTTACAGCGAAGGACCAACGAGGATCCCCCCGATGATCGTGCGCCACGCCTGGCTGCTGAGTCTGCTCATGCTCGCGCCTGTCCTGCCCCAGAGCGCTCAGGCTGCGTGGATGGAGCGCACCGAAACGATCATGGGCACGCGCGTGTACGTGCAGCTGTGGGCAGAGGACCGGGTGAAGGGCAACGCCGCGATCGAAGCAGTGATGGCGGAAATGCGCCGCATCGATGCGCTCATGAGTCACTACAAGCCCGAAAGCCAGTTGTCGCAGATCAATGCGCGCGCCAACCGCGAGCCGGTTCAGGTGGACAAGGAACTCTTCGATCTGATCAAGCTGTCGACGCATTACTCGCAGATCACCGAAGGCGCGTTCGACATCACGTATGCGAGTGTTGGCTACCTGTACGACTACCCCCGCCACATCCGTCCTACCGAAGCGCAGATCAAGAGCGCCCTGCCGGCCGTCAACTGGCGCAACATGCTGCTCGATGAGCAGCATCACACGGTGCGCTTCGAGCATCCGGGCATGCGCATCGACCTGGGTGGCATCGGCAAAGGCTACGCCGTAGATCGCGGTGTAGCGATCCTCAAGGCGCGCGCAATCCAACACGCCGTTGTAACCGCGGGCGGCGACAGCCGCATCATCGGCGATCGCATGGGACGCCCGTGGCTGGTCGCCATCCGTCACCCGGATGATCCGCACAAAGTCGTCACCCGCATCCCGCTGTCCGACACCGCCATGTCGACTTCGGGAGATTACGAACGCTATTTCGACGAGAAGGGTGTGCGTTACCACCACATCATCGACCCGCGCACGGGTCACTCCGCCAGCAAGGTGCGCAGTGCCACGATCCTGGCTCCCACGGCCACGCAGACCGACGGCATGTCGAAGACCGCTTTTGTGCTGGGTCCGGAGAAAGCGCTCGAGATCATCAACCGCATGCCCGAGTACGACGCGGTATTCGTGTGCCCCGACGGGCGCGTGCTGTACTCGAACGGGCTGCGGCCGCCCGCGGCGCGACCGGCAGGCGCGTCACCGGCCGCCCCTACTGCGACGAGCCCCCGTGTCCCACCTTGAGCAGAGCGTTCACCTCCACCTCGGCGGCCAGCCAGTCCTCGGTCTCATGACCGGGCGCAAAGCCACGCCGCTCGGCACGCAGGTAGGCACTTTGCGCGATCATCGCGCGCTTCGCTTCAGCGCTCAGCGCCGGCCGCTGAGGCTGTGAAGATGCCTTGCGCGCCGGCGCGCCCGGGCGCGGTGCCTCGCTGCGTGGAATGGGATCAGCAGGGACATCGGTCGAACGACGAGTAGCCATCGGCTCTCCTTAGCAGGGGGCGCTCACTTTGCGCGCTGCGCTGTGCCTGCGCAAGCGGTGGCGCTGTCGGTGGCGCTGTCGAGCGGTTTGTCCGACGAACGTCGGCTACCGAGCCGCGCCGCTCCCGGCACGCAAGATGCACACGTTACGGGGACTTACGCCGGCTGCCCTTTGTGGCTGGCGCGTTTGCGGCGGCCGCGCGCGGCGGCGCTGCCCGGTTTTGCGCCGCCGTCGTTGGTGGCTTCCCCGTTGCCCGCGGCGCTGCGCCGGTCACTCGCGGCACTGCGCCGGTCACTCCCGACGCCGCTCGCCGCCAGGTCCAGACCCTGCAGGTACTTGCGAAACTCGCGCCCCAGAGCCGGGTGGGCGAGCGCGTATTCGACTGTCGCCTGCAGATAGCCGAGTTTGCTGCCGCAGTCATAGCGCTTGCCGCTGAAGCGATACGCGTACACCGCTTCCTCGCGCATCAGCGCGGCGATCCCGTCGGTGAGCTGAATCTCGCCCCCGGCGCCCGAGCCCAGCTTCTCCAGGTGCTCGAAAATCGCCGCAGACAGCACATAGCGGCCAACGACCGCAAGGTTCGAGGGCGCCACCGCGGGCTTGGGCTTCTCGACGATGCTGCGCACGCGGCTGGTCACCGCGCGGTCGGCCTCCACCGCGACGATGCCGTACTTCTCGGTGTCCTGGCGCGGCACCACCTGCACGCCGAGGATGCTGGCTCGCTTGGACTCGTAGACCTGCGCCATCTGCGCCAGGCACGCGACGTCGCTGCGAATCAGATCATCCGCGAGGTGCACGAAGAATGGCTCGGCGCCCACGGCGGGTTGCGCGCACAACACCGCATGACCCAGTCCTAACGGCGCCGGCTGCCGGATGTAGATGCAGGAGGCGTACGAAGGCAGCACGCTGCGCACCTGGTTGAGCAGATCACTCTTGCCCTGCTGCTCGAGCATCAGTTCCAGTTCCTGATCGGAGTCGAAATGATCCTCGATGGCCCGCTTGGAAGCGCCGGTGATGAACACCAGGCGCCGCGCGCCCGCAGCGAGGGCCTCCTCGACCGCATACTGGATGAGTGGCTTGTCGACCACCGGTAGCATTTCCTTCGGGCTCGCCTTGGTCGCGGGAAGAAAGCGCGTGCCGCGCCCGGCCACCGGAAACACGGCGGTACGGATGGGCGTCTTTAAACTGATCCTCATCGCGGTTCTCCACGGCCCGGCTGGCTCGAGGAGGCAAGTCTAGCCGCTGTGCGGCGCGCCTTCATAAGGCCCGTACGGCCTGATCGGCGCGCTCGGCCCACTTGAAGACCGCCGGCCGCATGCTGTCCCAGGAGCGGCATTTCGGGCAGCGCCAGTACCAGCCGACACTGTTCAGCCCGCAATCATCGCACTGGTAGCGGCCGCCGGCATCTCCGATGCGGGTCAGCAGCGCACTCAGTGAGCTCGCCTCCGCAGCCGATTCCAGCCCCGCGCCCAACTCCGCGGTAATGCCCGGAACCTGCGCCGCTTCCGTGGGCGGCACGGCCGTGGCGAGCAGCCACGCCAGCTGTCGCGGGGTGACCCGGCCGCTCTCACGCAGCCGCCTGCCCAGCTCATTCAACATATCCGCGCGCTCGGTGCGGCGGGTTATGGTGAGAACCGAGGGAATGATCTCGAGCGCCAGGCCCGGCGACATTTCCAGGGCATGCAGGTACAGCAGCAAAGCACCACCGGCGTCACCTGCCTTCTCGGCGATGCGTGCGCCGAGGATATCCGCGCGCGGCAGCGCCGGCTGATGGGTGCGCGCCTGGCGCAGCAGCGTGCCAGCACGCTCGCTGTCGCCCTGCACCAGCGCGTGTTCGGCGAGCTCGCACAGGTAGTGGGCCGCAACGCGGGCGCGTTCGAGCTGCACGGCGGGGGGCAGCTCGTGAAAAACCTTGAGCGCCTTGGCCCAGTCGCCCTGGGTCTCGTAGATGCCTACCAGCTGATCGAGCGCGGCATGACGATACTCGCGCGAGGCCGCGAGCTCCTCGAAGACGCGCTCGGCGCGATCCATGAGTCCGGCGCTGTGATAGTCGAGCGCCAGTTCGAACGCCGCCTTGTCGCACAGGCCGGCGCCGCCGTGATCGCGCAGGCGCGAATGAATTGCGATCGCGCGATCGACCTCACCGCGGCGCCGGAACAGGCTTCCCAACGCGAACTGGATCTCGGCGGCATCGCCATCGGCCGCCGCCATGCGGGCGAAGATCTCCGCGGCGTGATCGAAACGGTCGTTGATCAGATGGTCGAGGCCGACGTAGTAGTCGCGCGGCAGGCGCACGGTACGCGCGGCGCCGTTGCGGCGGCCGAGAAAATATGCGGCCAGCCCCACGAGGATAAAGGCCAGAGCCAGCAGCAGTGGGGGCAGTTCGAACACTTAGCTGACGATATCACGAGCGCCGGGCACGCGGCGCTTACCATGCGCGCCGCGCGCACTTGCGGGTCCCTCAAAGCTTAGGGCGCCTCGGGTGCGAGGCGCTCGCAGCTTCAGTCGCGGATCGGCCGGTCGGCGCCGTCGTTCACCCGCTCGCGCAGATCCTTGCCGGGCTTGAAGTGCGGGACGTGCTTGCCCGAGAGCGCCACCGCTTCGCCGGTCTTGGGGTTGCGCCCCTGGCGCGGCGGACGGAAGTGCAGCGAGAAGCTGCCGAAGCCGCGGATCTCGATGCGATCGCCCTGCGAGAGCGCATCGCTCATGATCTCCAGAATCTGTTTCAGCGCGAGCTCGACATCCTTCGCCGGCAGATGCTTCTGCTTGGCGGTGATGATCTCGATGAGTTCCGACTTGGTCATGAGCTTCAGCGCTCTCCGGAACCAATGTGCTCCTTCAACAGATCCCCGAGGCTGGTGCCCGAAGGCGCCGTTTCCGAGCGGTAGCTCTGCACCGCCTCGGCCTCCTCGTGAGCCTCCTTGGCCTTGATCGACAGCGAGATGGTGCGCGACTTGCGGTCGACACCGGTGAACTTCGCCTCGAGCTCGTCGCCCACTTTGAGAACCGCGCGGGCATCCTCCACGCGATCGCGCCCGAGCTCGGAAGCGCGCAGCTGGCCCTCGACACCGTTGCCGAGATCAATGACCGCGCCGCGGGCGTCGACTTCCTTCACCACGCCCTTGACGATCGTGCCCTTGGGGTTATCCGCGATATAGGCGGAGAACGGGTCCTTGGCCAGCTGTTTGATGCCCAGCGAAATGCGCTCGCGCTCCGGGTCGATCGACAGCACCATGGCCTCGAGCTGCTGGCCCTTCTGGTAGTTGCGCACCGCCTCTTCGCCGGGCTGATCCCAGGAGATATCCGACAGGTGCACCAGCCCATCGATGTTGCCCTGGAGGCCTATGAAAATGCCGAAGTCGGTGATCGACTTGATCTGGCCGGCTACCTTGTCGCCGCGGTTGTAGTTCTCGGCGAACTCCTTCCAGGGGTTGGCCTGACACTGCTTGAGGCCGAGCGATATACGGCGGCGCTCCTCGTCCACGTCGAGCACCATCACCTCGACTTCCTGGCCGGTGTGCACCACCTTGGCGGGATTGACGTTCTTGTTGGTCCAGTCCATCTCCGAGACGTGCACCAGGCCCTCGACGCCGTCCTCGATCTCGACGAACGCGCCGTAGTCGGCGATGTTGGTGACCTTGCCGAACACGCGCGTGCTCGGCGGGTAGCGGCGGGCGATGTTCTGCCACGGGTCGGCGCCCAGCTGCTTGAGCCCGAGGCTCACGCGCGAGCGCTCGCGGTCGAACTTGAGAATGCGCACTTCGATCTCGTCGCCCACCTTGACGACCTCGGAAGGGTGCTTGACGCGCTTCCACGCCATGTCGGTGATGTGCAGCAGGCCGTCGATCCCGCCGAGATCGACGAACGCGCCGTAGTCGGTGAGGTTCTTGACCGTGCCGCGCACCACTGCGCCTTCCTGCAGGTTATCCATGAGCGCGCTGCGCTCGGCGGAAAACTCCTGCTCCACCACGGCGCGCCGCGATACCACGACGTTATTGCGTTTCTGATCGAGCTTGATGACCTTGAACTCGAGCGGCTTGCCCTCCAGATACGAGGTGTCGCGCACCGGGCGCACGTCCACGAGCGATCCCGGCAGGAACGCCCGCACGTTTTCGATCTCCACCGTGAAGCCGCCCTTGACGCGCCCCGTGATGACGCCGCTCACGATCTCGGACTTGTTGAATGCCTCTTCGAGGCGCGTCCAGGTGCGCGCGCGCTTGGCCTTCTCGCGTGACAGACGCGTTTCGCCGGTGCCGTCCTCGACCGAGTCGAGAGCGACCTCCACCTGGTCACCGGCTTTGACCTCCACCTCGCCGCGTTCGTTCTTGAACTGCTCGAGGGGAATCACGGCCTCGGACTTGAGGCCTACGTTGACGATCACGACGTCGCTGGTGACGTCAATTACGAGCCCGGTAAGGATCATCCCCGGGCGGATGCGCTGATTGGCGAGACTGTTCTCGAAGAGCTGGGCGAAACTTTCGGTCATACCTTCACTTTGCACGCGCTACTGCGTGCCCGCACTGGACCCTCATCCTGCGGCCCAGGAAAAAGCACCGGGCACCCGCATCCTGCGCGTGCCTACCTCGAATCACCTTCCGTGCGTGTCGCGACGAGCGGCTTCAGGGCCACAAGCGGCGAGCGGCCCCCAGTTCCAGCACCCGTCTCACGACCGCCTCGACCCCAAGTCCGGTTGAGTCGATCACACAGGCATCGGGTGCCGGCCACAACGGGGCGACTTGACGGGTCTGATCCCTTGCGTCCCGCTCGGCTATGTCGCGCGAAAGGGCGGGAAGGCTAACATCGGACCCCTTGTCTTTCAACTGCTTATGGCGGCGCAGCGCCCTTTCTTCGGGGGTCGCGGTCAGGAATATCTTCAACTCCGCCTGGGGGAACACCACGGTGCCCATATCCCGCCCGTCGGCCACCAGCCCGGGGGGCCTCGCGAAGGCCCTTTGGCGCTCGAGCAACGCGGCGCGCACCGCCGGCCAGGCGGCCACCCTGGAGGCTCCCTGGCCGGCGGTTTCGGAGCGGATCGCCCCGGTCACATCCTTCCCATCGAGCCGTACGCGCTCACTGCCGTCAGGGGCGGAGCCGAAACCCACATCCATGCGCGCAGCGAGCTCGGCGTGGCGCTGCGGGTCCTCGCTCGCGGCACCCGCGAGGACCCCGGCCAGCGCCACCAGGCGGTACAGCGCGCCACTGTCAAGCAGATGCCAGCCGGCATGCTGTGCGACGGCGCGGCTGATGGTGCCTTTGCCCGAGCCACTCGGGCCGTCGATGGTCACGACGGGGCAGGCAGAGGATCGGGACATCCTGATCAGGGTCCGTCAGAGCGCTTCGATCCGCAAGCCGGCAGCGCGCGCGGTGCGCACAAATCCCGGAAACGAGGTCGCCACGTTAGCCACGTCGCGGATCTCAATCGGCGCGCGCGCTCTCAACCCCGCGACCGCGAACGCCATGGCGACGCGGTGATCGCCACAGCTGTCGACCGTGCCGCCGTTCAGCCCCTCCGCGCCGCGGATCCACAGGCCATCCGGCAGCAGCTGGTGCTCGACGCCGAGTTCCCCCAGTCCCGCCGCCATGGTGGCTAGCCGGTCGCTTTCCTTTACACGCAGTTCGAGTGCCCCACGCACCAGGGTCTCCCCGTCCGCGCAGGCAGCGGCGATGAAGAACACCGGAAACTCATCGATCGACAGCGGTACCTGCGCTTCGGGCACGGTGATGCCGTGCAGGAGACTGCGGCGCACCTCGATATCGGCGACCGGCTCCGCGTTCGGACCACCGGGCACGGGGCGCGGGTGCACGCGGATGTCCGCTCCCATGCGCCGCAGCAGCTCGATAAGACCGGTACGCGTCGGGTTCACGCCGATGTTGGTGAGCGTCACAGGACGATCGGCCGCCAGACACCCCGCTACCAGGAAAAACGCGGCCGAGGAAAAATCCGCAGGCACGCGCACCTGAGTGCCGCGTAGCCTCTGCCCGCCATCCATCGCAATCGTGCGGCCCTCGTGCAGCAGTTGTACCCCGAAGGCGCCGAGCATGCGCTCGGTGTGATCGCGCGAGGGCACCGGCTCGGTCAGCTGCGTGCGCCCAGCGGCGGCGAGTCCTGCCAGCAGCACGGCGGATTTCACCTGCGCGCTCGCCACCGGCAGGCGGTAGTGAATGGCCCGCAGTTGCGGCGTGCCGCGGATCTGCACCGGCGGCCGCCCCTGACGCGTGTGGATGCGCGCGCCCATCATCTGCAGCGGCACGGCGACGCGCTCCATCGGCCGGCGCATGAGCGACTCATCGCCGATGAGCGTCGAATCGAACTTCTGCGGCGCCAGCAGCCCCATCATCAGGCGCATCGCGGTGCCGGCATTGCCCATGTTGAGCGGGGCCAGCGGTGCCGCGAGGCCGTGGGCGCCCACGCCGTGCACCAACACCTGCGCCTCCCCTGGCCACTCGATATGCACCCCGAGTCTCTGCAGCGCCTGTGCGGTGGCGAGGCAGTCCTCGCCGGCCAGAAAGCCGGTGATGTGCGTGTCGCCCTCGGCGAGCGCGCCGAGCATGAGCGCGCGGTGCGAGATCGACTTATCGCCCGGCACCGTGAGCGTGCCGGTGACGCTGCCGCCGGGGCCGACGCGATAGCGGGCGCGGCCGGGTTCGCTCATTGCACCGCCCGCGGATAGGAGCCCAGCAGGCGAAACAGCGAGGCGCGTTTTTTCAGCGCCGCCAGCGCCTTGGCGACGTGGGGCTCCTCGGCGTGGCCCTCGAGGTCCATGAAGAACACGTAATCCCACTTGCGCCGCCTTGAGGGCCGCGATTCGATGCGGGTGAGGGACACGCGGTGGCGCGCGAGCGGCTCGAGCAGCCGGTACAGTGCCCCGGGCGCATCGGTGTGGCCCACGGATACCAGCAGCGTGGTGCGATCCTCACCGCTGGGCGTGAACAGCTTGCGCCCGAGCACCAGAAAGCGCGTGGTGTTGTCGGCCCGATCCTCGATCTCCGCGGCGAGGATCTTAAGGCCATAGACCTCAGCGGCGGTCTCGCCCGCAATCGCCGCACTGCCCTTCTCGTCGCGCGCGCGCCGCGCGCCTTCGGCGTTGCTCGATACCGGCACCTGCTCGACACCCGGCAGGTGCTCCTCCAGCCACTGCCGGCACTGGCCGAGTGACTGCGGGTGGGAACAGACGCGCTCGATGCGCGCCAGTGCACTCATGGCGCCCATGAGGTGATGACGCACGCGCAGCTCCACCTCCCCGCAGATCTTCAGCGGCGAGGTCAGGAAACGGTCCAGGGTGTGATTGACCGTGCCCTCGGTGGAGTTCTCGATGGGCACGACCCCGAAATCGGCGCTCGCCGCTTCCACCTCGTGAAACACCTCATCGATGGAGGCGAGCGGCAGGGCGCGCACCGAGTGGCCGAAATGATTGAGCACCGCGGTTTGCGTGAAGGTGCCTTCGGGGCCGAGGAACGCCACTTTGAGTGGCTCCTGCTGCGCCAGACACGCCGACATGATCTCGCGGAACAGGCGCAACACCTCCGCATCGCGCAACGGTCCGGCGTTGCGCGCCCGCGCCAGCCGCAGCACCTGCGCCTCGCGCTCCGGGCGATAGAAATCCACGGTCCGGCCGCTGCTGCTCTTGGAAATCCCCACCTGTTGCGCCAGGCGCGCGCGTTCGTTGATCAGCCCGTGAATCTGTTCATCGACCGCATCGATGCGCTCGCGCACTTGCTCCAGGTGCACGCGCGGCGGCGCGGGCGCCACGTCTGATGCCGCGCTTCGCCGCCGCCGCACGGCATGTGCCGGGTTCTTGTTCTTGCGGGCCA
>DASWUP010000146.1:0-17011 GCA_036401635.1 Steroidobacteraceae bacterium | reverse complement strand
CGTTTGCGCGCCATCCGGTGGAAATCGAGGTGGCGCATGCGGAGCGCACGGTCGGACAGTCGAAGTACTCGCTGTATCGTCTGATTCGCCTCAACTTCGATCTGATGACCGGATTCTCGGTGGCGCCGCTGCAGTTCTTCTCCATGGCCGGTGTGGTGATCGCGCTCAGCTCCCTGATCCTGGTCCTGTACCTTGCGATCCGCCGCCTGGTCGTCGGTCCGGAGGCCGAGGGTCTGTTTACGCTGTTCGGCATTGCCTTCTTCCTGATCGGCGTAGCGCTCATCGGCCTGGGAGTGGTCGGAGAGTATGTGGGCCGCATCTACGAGCAGGTGCGCCAGCGTCCACGCTACACGGTGGCGGCGATCCTCGAGGACGAAAACCGCAGCGCAACCGAGCGGCTCGCGCCGCCGCCTGCCAGGCAGCTGTCCGCTGCGCTGACGCCGGCGGCGCGCGTGCGGGGAGCGCCGGAGTGAGCCGGACGCGAGCCGTCGTCTTCGCCTATCACGATGTCGGAGTCCGCTGCCTCAAGACACTGATCTCCGCCGGAGTCGACATTCCGCTGGTGATCACCGGGCGGGACGATCCGCGCGAGAGGCAGTGGTATGCGAGCGTCGCGGCGACCGCGGGTGATTATGGGCTGTCGCTGATCGCACCCTCGGAGGCGAACACCGCGGAGCTCGAGCGCACGGTCAGTCAGTTGCAACCTGACTTCATCTTCTCGTTCTATTATCGCTCGATGCTCGGTGGGCCGCTGCTGCGGGGCGCCCGCCGTGGGGCCCTCAACATGCACGGCTCGCTGCTGCCGAAGTACCGGGGCCGCGCGCCGGTCAACTGGGCGATTCTCAAGGGCGAGCGCGAGAGCGGCGCGACCCTGCACTACATGGTCGAGCGCGCCGACGCCGGCGACATCGTCGACCAGCTCGGCGTTCCGATCCTGCAGGATGACGATGCCCGCGAAGTGTTCGCCAAGGTCACGGTTGCCGCCGAGACGATCCTGGCGCGTTCGCTGCCGAAGCTGATTGCCGGCACCGCCGCACGCACACCGCAGCCCCTCGTGCCGGGCCAGTACTTTGGCCGGCGCGAACCTGAGGACGGGCGCATCGACTGGAGCCGCCCGGCACTGGAGATCCATAACCTGGTGCGGGCGGTGGCGCCACCCTTTCCCGGCGCGTTCGCCGAGGTGCTCGGCGAGCGCTGGGAGATCCATCGCACCCGCCTCAGCACGCGCCGTGTGTCCCCCGGGGAGGGGGTCCGGCTGTTCGCGGCCGAGGGGGGATGTCACGTCGCCTGCAGCGATGGCGGGATTCTGTGGCTGCTCGCCGCTGTCACTGCCCGCGGACCCCTCGATCTCGCCGCTGTATCGCGCAAGTTGACGAAGCCCGTGCCGCTCTCCTGATCGTGGCGCTCGTTGCCCTCAAGATCGACGTCGACACCTATCGCGGTACGCGCGAAGGCGCGCCACGGCTCGCGGATCTGCTGCAGCGGCTCGGCGTGCCGGCGACGTTTCTCTTCAGCCTCGGACCGGATCACACCGGCCGCGCGATCAGGCGCGCTTTCCGCCGCGGCTTCCTCGGCAAGGTGAAGCGCACCTCCGTGGTGAAGCACTACGGCGTGAAGACCCTGCTCTACGGGGTGCTGCTTCCGGGCCCGCACATCGGCCGGCGCTGCGGTGCGCAGCTCACCGACATCGCACGGCGCGGGTTCGAGGTTGGCGTGCACACCTGGGATCACGTGCGCTGGCAGGATGGGGTGGTCCGGGCGAGTGAGCCGTGGACGCGCCGCGAGCTCACGCTCGCGCGTGATCAGTTCGCGCAGGTCTTCGGCCGAGCGCCCGTGGTGTACGGTGCGGCCGGGTGGCAGACCAACGGTTACGTTCCCGCCCTGCAACGCGAGCTCGGCTTCCGCTACGCCTCCGACACGCGTGGCACCGGGCCGTTTCTGCCGCTGCTCGACCACGGGGCCGCTGCGGTCCCGCAACTGCCGACGACCCTGCCGACGCTCGATGAGCTCATCGGCCGCTCCGACCTGCGCGGCGTGGATCCCGTGGACCAGCTGCTTACCGTCACCGCCGCCGCGCCGGCACGCGATCACGTGTTCACGCTGCACGCCGAGCTCGAAGGCGGCGCGTATCTGCCCTCGTTCGAACGCCTGCTGCACGCCTGGCAGCAGCGCGGCACACGCCTGACGGACCTGGCAACCTACGCCGCGCAGCTGGATTTCTCGAGCCTTCCCCGCTGCAGCATCGTGGCGGGCATGGTGGAGGGGCGCTCGGGCACGCTGGCGTTGCAGTCGCAATGGAAGAAGTGAAACGCCACCTGCAATTCGCCTGCGGCGCGCTCGGCCTGGCCGCCGCGCTGCTCTCGGCCTGCGTGCACTACACTCCACGTCCGCGCCCCGCCGAGCGCGTCGCCGCCGACTTTGCGCAGCGCACCTTGAGCGATCCGCAGCTGCACGCGATCCTCGATAAGCAGCTGCCTGCGCGCGCCGGCGCCTGGCCACGATCGCAATGGGACCGTGCGGATCTGTTGGTCGCAACGTTGTACTTCAATGACCGCCTGGCGGCAGGGCGGGCCAGCGCGCGAGTCGCGCTCGCCGGCACCCGCAGCGCGCGTGAGCGCCCCAATCCGACCGTGACGCTCACGTCCGAGTATGCGAACCAGCACGACGGCACACCGCTGTGGCTGTGGGCGGTCGCCACCGATTGGCTGCTGGACGTGGGACCTAAGCGCGGCGCGCGCATCGCGCTCGCTGACCTTGGCGCGCAACGGGCCGGTTACGAGTTTGCCGAGCTCGCCTGGAAGCAGCGTGGCGCGCTGCGGCGCGCGGCCGCAGAGCTGCTGATCACCGAGCGGGAGATCAGCTTGCGTGAAGCGGTCAACACCGACCATCAGGCCCAGCTCGACATGGCTCGCCGGCGGCTCGAGGCGGGCGCCGCGAGTCGCGGCGACCTCGACCGCCTGGTGCGGGATGCGCTGCAGGACGAGCAACAGCTGCACGATGCCAGGCGGCGGGCGAGCCTTGCGCGCAGCGCGCTGGCACTCACGGTCGGTGTGCCGGTGAGCGCGCTGCAGAGCCTGAACCTTCAGTGGGAGCAGCTCGATGACCCGCCCGAGGTCGATGCCCTGCTGCTCAAGCGCTGGCGCGATGACGCGTTGCTCGCGCGCGCCGACGTCCACGGCGCAGTGCTCGGTTACAGCATGGCCGAGCACGCGTTGCGCCTCGAAGTCGCCAAACAGTACCCGGAGGTGCACCTGGGCCCCGGATATACCTGGGATCACGGCATCAAGCGCTACCAGTTCAACCTGGGTCTTACGCTGCCGCTCCTCAACCGCAACGCCGGCGCGATCGGCGAAGCCGAGGCTCGGCGCGAGGAGGCCGGTGCGCACCTGGAGGCCACGGTCGCGAGCGCGTGGCAGGAAATTGACGAGGGCGTGCGCCAGTGGGAGCTGGCGCGCGCGCGCCTGGCGGAGGCCCGTGGGCCGGTCTACGATGCCGCGCAGCGCATTTACGCACAGACCGCGCGGGGATTCGACGCGGGCGCCAACGACCGCACCGAGCTGGTTGCGGCACGCGTGGCGCGCACGCTCGCCGAGCTGCAGGTGCTCGATGCCGTGCGCACCGCCCAGGAGGCGCTCGCGAACCTGGAGGACGCACTGCGCCGGCCGCTCGAGGGTCCGGAGCTTGCGCTGGCGGTGACCCTGGCGTCCCCGCCGGTGGCCAACGAGGGAGTCACGAGATGAGGAGGTCCGTGCGGGTGCGCGCAAGTGTTGGCGCGCTGTTGGCCGTGACGATCGGCGTGAGCGCTGCCGGTTATGCGCAAACTGGTAACGCCCAGCCGCAGCCGATCACGGTGAGTGCCGGCGAGCAGGCTCGTCTTGGGGTGCTGACGCAGAGCCTCACCGCCGCACCGGCGCCGGCGGGCTCGGCGACCACCGCACGGGTGCTTGACCCGGGGCCGCTGATCCAGCTCGATGCCGATCTGACGGCCGCGTCCGCGAGCCTCGCGGCCTCGCGTGCGGAGGCCAGCCGCACCCGCAAGCTGTATGCGCAGGATCGCACCGCCTCGGCACGCGCGGTGGAGACGGCGGACGCGCAGGCGCAGGCAGACCTGCAGCGGGTGAACAGCGCGCGGCGGCGCCTGTTGCTCGAGTGGGGCGACGCTGTGGCCGGCCTTGCGGCCAAGCGCCGCGCCGCGCTGATGAGTGATCTGGCGCATGTGCGCTCGGAGCTGGTGCGGGTAGAGCTGCCCCCGGAAGCGCCAGTGCCCGGGGCGGGCGCCCTCATCCGCCTGCAGAGCGGCGCCGCCGCGCAGCCGATGCAGGCAAAGGTGCTCGGTGTATTGCCGGTCGCGGATCCACGCTTGCAGACGCGCGGCCTGCTGGCCGAGCTCACCGGGACGCAGGCAACGCTTGCGGTCGGGCAGATGCTCAGCGCGCAGTTACCCGCCCCCGCCGCGGCTGCCGGAGTGGTGCTGCCGCGTGGCGCACTGCTGCGCAAGGACTCGCAGGTGTGGGTGTACGTACAGACGGCGCCCACCACTTTCGTGCGCCGCGAGGTCGCGGGCTTTCAGCCGCTCGACGCAGGGTGGTTCGTTTCAGGCGGTTTCACGCCGGGCGAGCGCGTGGTCACGGCCGGCGTAGCGGCGCTGTTCGGCGCGGAAACTCCCGCCGCCGGCGGTGGGGACTAGCTTGCTCGCCGCGATCATCCGTTGGTCCCTGCGCTTTCCGGTCGTGGTGTGTGCGCTGGCGGCGATGCTCGCCGTGTATGGCGTGCTGGTGTTGATGCGCGCCAAGTACGACGTCTTTCCGGAGTTCGTGCCCGCGCAGGCGGCGGTGCAGACGGAAGCGCCCGGGCTGGTCGCCGAACAGGTGGAACTGCTGGTGACGCTGCCGATCGAGCAGGCGATCAGTGGCGCAAGCGGCGTACAGGCGGTGCGCTCGGAGACCATCTCCGGACTGTCGGTGGTTACGGTGGTGTTTCAGGAGAACGTCGATCCGTTCCGCGCGCGGCAGATAGTCGCCGAAGCGCTGGGGCAGATCACCGCGCGCCTGCCGCTGGGCGTGAAGGCGCCCAAGCTCGAGCCGCTGACCTCCTCGACCATGGACCTGCTGAAGCTCGGCTTCATGAGCGAGCGGCTCTCGCCGATGCAACTGCGGGAGCTGGTGCAGTGGACGATCCGACCGCGGTTGCTCGCGGTTCCCGGAGTTGCCAGGGCAACGCTCTACGGGGGCGACGAGCGGCAACTGCAGGTGCAGGTGGGGCCGCGTGAGTTGAACGCGCACGATCTGGCCTTCAGCGACGTAGTGGCGGCGGTGCGTTCCGCGACCGGCGTGCGCGGTGGGGGTTTCATCGAAACCGCGAACCAGCGCGTGCTCATCGAGAGCCGCGGTCAAACGCTCGACGGGGCGGCGCTCGGTGCCGCGGTGGTGCCTGCTGCCCCGGCGGCGCCCAACGCCGTGGCGACGCCCAACGCCGCGGCGACGCCGCTGAGGCTGCGTGACTTTGCGACCGTCACCGACGGGGTAGCGCCGAAGTTCGGCGACGCGCTCATCATGGGCAAACCGGGCGTGCTGCTGAATATGTCCAGCCAGTACGGAGCCAACACGCTCATCGTGACGCGCGCGATCGAGTCGGCGCTCGTGGAGCTCACCCCGGCCCTGCGCGCGCGCGGCGTAACGCTCTATGCGCAACTGCACCGGCCGGCCAACTTTATCGAGAACGCGCTCGCCGGCATCCGGCGGGACGTCGTGCTCGGCGCGGTGTTGATCACGGTGGTGCTGTTCCTGTTCCTGCGCGACCTGCGCAGCGTCCTGGTGGCGTTCGTTTCCATTCCGCTGGCGCTGCTTGCTGCCGTGATCGTGGTGGATGCCGTCGGCTGGACCATCAATACCATGACCTTAGGAGGGCTCGCGGTCGCGCTCGGCGTGGTGGTCGACGATGCGATTATCGGAGTCGAGAACATCGTGCGGCGCCTGCGCGGCACGCACGCCCATGGCAGTGAGGCGCGCGAGATCATCCAGAACGCATCCGTCGAAGTGCGGGCGCCGGTCGTGTACGCCACCTTCGTCGTGGTGCTGGTGCTGGCGCCCATGCTGCTGCTATCGGGGCTGCAGGGCAGTTTTTTCGGACCGCTGGCCGCCTCCTTCGTGCTGGCGACGCTCGCCTCGCTGGTCGTGGCAGTGACGGTCACACCCGCCGCCGCCTTGCTGCTGCTGACGCGCACCGAGCCGCACGCGGAGCCGCGGTGGCTCACGCGCCTGAAGGAGCGTCATGAGGCGCTGCTGCGCCGCTGGAGCGCCTTGCCGCGCCGCGTGATCATCGCCTCCATCATCGTGATGTTGCTCGCCGCCGCCGCGCTGCCGCTGTTTGGCAGCGAGCTCATGCCGCCGTTTCGCGAGGGTCATTTCGTGGTGCAGGCGATTGCCGCTCCCGGCACCTCCCTCACTGCCATGAAGGCGCTCGGCTCGCGCGTGGCGGGCGAGCTGCTGGCGATCCCCGGCATCGTGACCGTCGAGCAGACCATGGGGCGCGCGGAATCGGGCGAAGACACCTGGGAGCCGAACCGCAGCGAACTCCATATCGAGCTCAGGCACATGGCGGGCCGCGCCGAGGGAGCGACCCAGGCCGCGGTCCGTGCAGTTATGCAGCACTATCCCGGCATGCGCACCCAGGTGCTGACGTTTCTCGGTGACCGCCTGAGTGAGTCGTTGTCCGGTGAGACCGCGCCAGTGGCCATCAACGTCTTTGGCCCGGATCTGGACGAACTCGACCGGGTAGCGGGTGAGATTGCCGCCGTGGCGCGTTCGGTGCCGAAAGCCAGCGACGTTCAGGTCCAGGCGCCCTCGGGAGCACCGTTCCTGCGTGTGGACCTGAGGCCCGAGCGGCTCGGCCAATACGGATTCACTGCGGCCGATGTGCTGGATACGGTCGAGACCGCTTATGAGGGTACCACCGCGGCGCAGATCTACGACGCGAACAAGGTGATCGATCTCACCGTGCGACTGCCGGCAGCGCAGCGCATCGATCCGGAGGCGATCGGGCAACTGCTGGTGCGCACTGCGAGCGGGGTGACCGTGCCGCTGAAGGACCTCGCCACGCTCTCGCTCACCCAGGGTCGCACCGGCATCATGCATGAGGGGGCCCGGCGCCGGCAGGTGGTCACGGTCAACCCTACGACGTCGGACATCGGCGGTTTCGTGGCGAAGCTGCAAAACGCGATTGCGCAGCGCGTGAAGCTGCCGCCCACGGTGTACCTCCAATTTGCCGGCGCCGCCAGCGGCGAGGCGCAGGCGCGCCGTGAGCTGCTGGTGCACTCGGGTCTCGCGGCGCTGGGTATCGTGTTGCTGTTGTCGCTTGCATTCCGCGACGCGCGCAGCGTGACGCTGATCCTCGCCACCGCGCCGTTTGCGCTGGTCGGCGGCGTGCTCGCCGTGGCGCTCACCGGCGCGACGCTCTCGATCGGCTCGCTGGTTGGATTCGTCACGTTATTCGGCATCGTCGCGCGCAATGCCATCCTCTTGATTGCACATCTCGGGCATCTGATCACGGCCGAGGGTGCGCAGTGGTCGCTCCCGACCGTGCTGCGCGGCACGCGCGAGCGACTCGTACCGATTCTCATGACAGCACTGGTGACGGCACTGGGTCTATTCCCCCTCGCGCTGGGAACCGGCGAAGCGGGCCGGGAAGTGCAGGGGCCGATGGCGAGCGTAATCCTGGGGGGACTCGCAACATCGACACTGATGACCCTCCTCGTGCTGCCGGTTCTGATCTGGCGCTTCGGGCCGCTCGGACGCGCGGATGCCGCCGACGCGCGCTAGACTTCCCGGATGTCAGCCTACGGCCTGTCGGTCTTCTGCCTCGTGTACGCGCTCGCGGTCGCCTCGCCGGGCCCGGGCGTGGCCGCCGTGGTGGCGCGCGCCCTGGGTCGGGGCGTGAGCGGGGCACCGGCGTTCATCGCCGGCTTCCTCGCCGGAGATCTCATCTGGTTCACCCTCGCCGCGAGCGGGCTGGCGGTGCTGGCGCAGACTGCTTACACGCTCTTCGTCATCGTCAGATACGCGGGCGCCGCGTACCTTCTGTACCTCGCGTGGCGGCTGTGGACGACTCCGGCGAGGGCGCTCGAGGATGCTCAGGCACAGCGCCGTGAGCGCCCGCTGCAACTGTTCATCGGGACGCTCGCCCTGACACTCGGCAATCCCAAGACCATGGTGTTTTTCCTGGCGGTGCTGCCGACGGTGGTGGAGCTCAAGCGCCTGACTGTCGGCGGATTCTTCGAGATCGCCCTGCTGATCTCGTGCGTGCTGCCGGTGGTGCTCGGTGCGTACGCCGTGTTTGCGGCGCGCGCCCGCACGCGCCTGTCCCGGCCTGAAACCGTCCGCTGGGTGCAGCGCGGCACCGGGGCGGTCATGGCCGGGGCCGCGGTCGCGGTCGCAACCCGCTGACAGGCGGCGGGGGGTCAGCCCCGCGCACGTTCCCGACCACAATATCGACCCGCAGTCGCTCGTCTGAACAGGCAGATGGATGCCGCGCTTACTGATGGCTTGACCGCTGGCGCACAGGACCGCGAGATCGCCTCCACCGTGCGGCGCGAGCGTGGCCGCCTGCTGGCTTTTATTCGCAGGCGCATCGCCGATGCGGCTGAAGCCGAGGATGTACTGCAGGACGCGCTGTACGAGCTGGTGCTGGCGTATCGCATGATGCAGCCGGTGGAGCAGGCCGGTGCGTGGCTTACGCGGGTGGCGCGCAATCGCATCATCGACCGCTTTCGCAGGAAGCGACCGGAGCTGCTCGCGGACAGGCCCGCGCCAGAGGGCGAGGAGCCGCCGGACGACGGTGCGTTCGAGGATCTGCTGCCCGCCCCGGATGGCGGCCCGGAGGCTGGCGTCATTCGCGAGCTGCTGCTCGAAGAGATCGAGGTGGCGCTCGGGGAACTGCCGCACGCGCAACGCGAGGTGTTCCTGGCGCACGAGATCGATGGACTGAGCTTCAAGGAACTGTCGGCGCGCTCGGGGGTGAGTGTAAATACGCTGCTCTCGCGCAAGCGCTACGCGGTGCTGTACCTGCAGGAGCGACTGCGGGCGGCCTGGGATGATTGGTTGCTGACATGAGGAGAGCGATGTGAGAGGTCGAGCTCGTTGGGTGGTGAAGGGGGCTGTGTTCCTGGTGCTGGCGATTGGCGTCCTCGCGGCTTTGAGCTGGGTGCTGATGAGTCTGTGGAACTGGCTCGTCCCGACTCTGTTTCGTGGTCCGGCGGTGCAGTATTGGCAGGCGGTGGGCCTGTTGTTGTTGAGCCGGATTCTGTTCGGGGGTTTGCGAGGACGGGGCGGGTGGCACGGCCACTGGCGCCAGCGCATGTGGCGCGAGCGCTGGGCGAGCATGACGCCGGAGGAAAGAGCGCGGATGCGCGAGCATTTTCAGCGGCGCTGCGGGCGCGACCCGCACGCCGGCGAGCAGGCGCCACAGCCGCCAACGGCATAAAAGCCCGACAACACACAGCCGGCGCCGCCGCTTGACCGCTGGTGGCGTGCAGGTTCAACCTCCGGCAGCGTGAGCGTTGCGCGATCAGGGGGGATCGAAGAGGGCGTCAGCGCGCGGGTCGTCGCGCTGCTGACGCTGGCGGCGTTCATCAACTACGTCGACCGTGGCAATCTCGCGACTGCCGGACCGCTGATCCGCGAGCAGTTTGCTCTGTCGAATGCGCAACTCGGCTTGCTGCTGTCGGCGTTCTTCTGGAGCTATGCACCTGGCCAGTTGCCCGCCGGCTGGCTCGCCGAGCGGCTCGATGCGCGCCGCGTACTCGCCGCGGGTCTCGCTATGTGGGGTGTCGCAACCGCGCTCATGGGCCTCGCGAGTGGCTTCATGATGCTGTTGGTTCTGCGGGTGATGCTCGGAGTCGGCGAGAGCGTCATGTACCCGGCAAGTTTCAAGATCCTGGCGCGTGAGGCGCTCGATGGGGAGCGAGGTCGCGCCAATGGCTGGATGGCGGCCGGCCAGCTGTCGGGACCGGCGCTCGGGACGCTCGCTGGCGGACTGCTGATGGCGTGGTTTGGCTGGCGCGTAGTGTTCGTCGCGGCGGGCTGCGCGTCACTCCTGTGGCTCTGGCCGTGGCTGCGAACGCCGCGCGCCGCGGCCCTGCGGCTTGCTCACACAACCCCCGACGGCCCGCCCACGCGGGCATTACTTCGCAGCCGGGAGCTGTGGGGTTCGTGCCTGGGAAATTTCGGCCAGACATACGGGTTCTATCTCGTCTTGAGCTGGCTGCCGGTGTATCTGGTGAAGACGCACGGCCTGACCATGGCGCAGATGGCGCCGCTCGGAGCCGGCGTCTTCGCGCTGTCGGCCGTGACTTCCGTTCTCACCGGCTGGGCCTCAGACCGCTGGCTCAAGGCCGGCGCAAGCTCCAATCGAGTGCGCAAGACCGCACTGCTTGTTGGGCTGGCGGGTCTGGCTGCATGCCTGAGCGCGTGTGCCTTCGCCGGACCCCTCGGAGCACTGGCCGCGATGGCCGGATGCGGCCTCTGTCTGGGCGTGCTGACTCCGGCGATCTGGGCCAGCGCGCAGACACTCGCGGGGCCCGGCGCGGCTGCCCGTTGGTGGGGGGTGCAGAATTTTTTTGCCAACCTTGGCGGAATCTCGGCGCCGGTGATCACTGGAGTCGTGGTCGATCGAACGGGAACCTTCGCGTCAGCTTTCCTGATCGCCGCCGCTAGCGCCCTCGTCGGAGCGCTTGCCTACGGTGTCATCGTGCGCCGGATCGAGACGATCGACTGGCGTGCAACTGACTCCCGCGCACTGGCGGCCGCCCTCCCGGAGCAGGTTGACGCGGGGCGCCGCGCGACCTCACCATCCCGCGCATGGTGATTCCCCGGACCATGAGCGCAGTGGAGATTCGCGAACCCGGGCCGCCCCAGGTGCTGCGCGCTGTGGAGCGACCCGTGCCGGAACCGGGTGCCGGGGAGGTGTTGATTCGCGTCGCCGCGTCCGGCGTGAACCGGCCGGACGTCCTGCAACGCAAGGGCCTCTACCCGCCACCTGCGGGGGTCACCGACACTCCGGGCCTGGAGGTCGCCGGTGAGGTGGTGCGCCTGGGGCCCGATGTGCGCGAGCCGCAGCTGGGCGCCAGGGTGTGCGCGCTGGTCGCAGGCGGTGGCTATGCCCAGTACGTCGCCGCGCCGGCGGTGCAATGTCTGCCGGTGCCCGCGCAGTTAAGTTTCGAGGAAGCCGCGGCGCTGCCCGAGACCTTCTTCACTGTCTGGCTGAATGTGTTCGAGCGGGCGCGGCTGCAGAGAGGCGAAACCCTGCTGGTGCACGGTGGCGCCAGCGGTATCGGCACCACCGCGATCCTTCTGGGCAAGGCATTCGAGGCGCGCGTGATCGTCACCGCGGGCAGCGCGCAGAAATGCGCCGCGTGCCGCGAGCTCGGCGCGGATCAGGCCATCAACTACCACGAAGTCGATTTTGTCGAGGCGACGCTGCGTGCCACGGACGGTAAGGGCGCGGATGTCATTCTCGACATGGTGGGTGGGGACTACCTGGCCCGCAACGTGACCGCCGCGGCGGTGGAGGGCAGGATCGCGCTGATCGCAACGCAGGGCGGCAGCAAGGCGGAGCTCGACCTGCGGCCGCTGCTGGCGAAGCGCCTCACGATCACCGCGTCGACCCTGCGGCCGCAATCGGTGCAGAACAAGGGCCGCCTCGCCACGGCGCTGCGTGAGAACGTGTGGCCGCTGTTCGCCACCCGGGGGCTGAAGCCCGTGATCCACGCGCGCTTCGCGCTCGGCGATGCAGCGCTCGCGCACAAGCTGATGGAATCCGACACGCACATCGGCAAGATTGTTTTAGTCGTATGAGGGCATTGAACCCGCGGGCGCTGCACCCGAGCCGCCGCCGCGGACCGGCGGTTCGCATCGCCGGAAGTGTGAACTCCGGCAGCGCGGCCGCAGAAAATCACCAGGAGGTCACGGAATTGCCGTGCCCTTCGGCGCCAGACTCGCACGACAATCGACGGAGAACGTCCGGATGAGTCTCTCGCCCTATGCTTTCGTCGAACTGCCCTTCTGGGGCTATGCGCTGGTGACCTTTCTCACCATCCAGACGATGTTTCTCGGAGTGACGCTATACCTGCACCGTGATCAGTCTCACGGTGGCCTCATCCTGCACCCCGCGCTCCGGCACGTGTTTCGCTTCTGGCTGTGGTTCAGCTCCGGAGCGATAACCAAGGAATGGGTCGCGGTCCACCGCCGTCACCATGCGCATGCCGATCAGCCGGGCGACCCCCACAGTCCGGTGGTGTTTGGATTGCGGCGCGTGCTGTTTGAAGGCTATGAGCTGTATAACGCCGCGGCGCGTGATGCGGAGACGCTCAAGAACTACGGGCGCGGCACGCCGGACGACTGGCTCGAGCGGCGTGTCTACAGCGCTCACCCGGCCCTTGGCATCGTCATGTTCGTCGTGGCGCACCTGGTGTTGTTCGGAGTCCCGGGCATCGTGATGATCGCAGTGCACCTCGTGGCGCAGCCGTTCTTCGCTGGAGGCGTCATCAATGGGCTCGGCCACGCGGTCGGTTACCGCAGTTTCGAGATGCCATCGACCGCGACCAACCTCGTGCCGTGGGCGCTGCTGCTCGGTGGCGAGGAGCTGCACAACAATCACCACGCGTTCCCGCGCTCGGCGCGCTTCGCGGTGCAGCGCTGGGAGATCGACATCGGCTGGCTGTGGATACGGCTGTTCAGCGCCCTGCGGTTGGCGCGCGTGCGCTGGGTGGCTCCGCGTCCGCGTTTCGAGCGCCGGCGCCGCGACCTGGACGCCGACACCGTGAGTGCTCTGTTCACCAATCGCATGCACGTGCTGCGCGACTACGCCCGCCGGGTGGTGCTGCCCGTGTGCCGTGAGCTGGCGCGGCGCGAGCCTCACGGCTCGTTGGCGGTGATCGCACCTAAGCTGCTGACCCGGCATCCGGCGCTCCTGGCAGAGGAGGCGCGCCGCAAGCTACGCGAGCTGCTCGACAGCTACGAGGTGTTGCGCCGGGTGGTCGAGTACCGCGATAACCTGCAACAGCTGTGGAACGGGACCTCCGCCAATCAGGCGCGCGCCGTGGCGCAGCTGCGCGAGTGGTGCCGCCGCGCCGAAGGCAGCGGCATTTGCGCGCTGCGGGAGTTCGCGCAGGCACTGCCTGCCTACGCGCGCCGCTAGGGCGCGCGGCGCAAGGCGCCGTTGCGGCGGCCATCAAAGCGGCGCACTGTACCGCGGTGGCCGGGGGTCTCTCCAGGCGCACGGCGGCTTCGCTCCAGAACCAACACAGGGGTAACAATGAACATGTATCCGATCCGGCTCGTCCGCAGGCTTGCGATCCCTGCCAGCGTAATGCTCGCTCTTCAATTCATGCCGCTCGGGCCGGCGATGGCGCAGGACCCGGTCAAAGTCGACTCGAAGCACTACAAAGTGGAGTTTGAGAATGCCCAGGTGCGGGTCCTTCGCATCACCTACGGCGCGCATGAGAAGTCGGTGATGCACGAGCACCCGGCGAGCGTGGCGGTGTTCCTGACTGACAGCACTGCGCAGTTCACGATGCCCGACGGGAAGACCGTCCCTATGACTGCGAAGCCAGGGTCGGTGCAATGGGCCGCCGCTGGCAAGCACCTGCCTGAGAATACCGGTGACAAGCCGTTCGAGCTGATTCTGGTCGAGCTGAAAGGTAAGCACGCAGCGGCCAAGGAGAAGGCCCCCGCGGCCAAGTGAGGCGGCTCCTCGCCGGGTAGTCCACGGCGCCAAGGCTCGCCGTAGCGCGCTCAGATGTCGCGGTGCCTTCATCGAGTTGAAGGCGCCGTGCGCTTCCGCGCGCCTCAGGATACGCCAGGCGTAGAATGGCGCGATCGTAGCGGTCAAGCTCCACTAATTGCGGCCAGTCTGCGGCTGAAGGGCACGGTATGCGCATCGGCGTTCCGCGGGAAATCAAGGTTCACGAATACCGCGTCGGCCTTGTGCCGGCGGGAGTGCGCGAGCTGGCCGCGGCCGGGCACGAAGTCCTGATCGAGAGCGGCGCCGGCAACGGTATTGGCGTCGACGACGCCCAGTTCCGCACCGCCGGGGCCTCCATCGCCGCGCAAGCTGCCGAGGTCTTCGAGCGCGCCGACATGATCGTCAAAGTCAAAGAGCCGCAGCCGCTCGAGTGCGACATGCTGCACCAGGGTCAGGTGTTGTTCACCTATCTGCACCTGGCCGCCGACCCGGTGCAGGCTAAGGGACTGATGAAATCCGGCGCCACCGCCATCGCTTACGAGACGGTCACGGCGCCCAACGGTTCGCTGCCGCTGCTCACGCCCATGAGCGAAGTGGCCGGCCGTATGTCGATTCAGGTGGGGGCGGCGAGCCTGCAGAAGGCCAATGGCGGCTTCGGCGTGCTGCTCGGCGGCGTGCCGGGCGTGCCGCCTGCGAAAGTGGTGATTCTCGGCGGCGGCGTTGCGGGCACCCACGCGGCGGAAATGGCCGTCGGCCTGCGGGCCGACGTCACGGTGGTCGACCGCTCGGTCGACCGTCTGCGCGAGCTGTCGTCCATGTTCGGCTCGGCGCTGCGCACGGCGTATTCGACCACCGTGACCATCGAGCAACTGGTACGCGATGCGGACCTGGTCATCGGAGCGGTGCTGGTGGCCGGAGCCGCTGCGCCCAAACTCCTCACGCGCGCCGCGCTCGCGACCATGAAGCGCGGCGCGGTGCTGGTCGACATCTCCATCGATCAGGGCGGCTGCTTCGAGACGAGCCGGCCCACGACCCACGCTGAGCCGACCTTCGTGGTGGACGGCGTCATCCACTACTGTGTCGCCAACATGCCCGGCGCGGTTCCCCGCACCTCGACGTTCGCGCTCACCAACGCAACGCTCCCTTACGTGCGCGCGCTGGCGGATCTGGGTTGGCAGGCAGCGCTGCGGCGCGACCCCGGCCTTGCCGCGGGTCTCAACGTGCACGCGGGGGAGATCACGCACGAGGTGGTCGCGCAGGCGCTGGGCTTGACGGCCCGCCCGGGCACCGGCCGCTAGCCGCTTAAGGCGCCTGCAGCTGCGCCGGCATGGCCGGGCACGCGTCCCCACAAAGGGAGGTGGTCCTGTGCGCCTCAGGCCGCTACGCTACGTGCGCATCGCTTACACTTGGGAGGTTCCCCGTGATGAAGATTGCACTGCCGGCCGCCATGCTGATGCTTGTGGCAGGTTCCGTCATGGCCGAGCCCGTGACGTACCAGATCGATCCGGCCCACACCTATCCGAGCTTCGAAGCGGATCACTTCGGCGGACTGTCGATCTGGCGCGGCAAATTCGAGAAATCTTCCGGGACCATCGTGCTCGACAAGCAGAAGGGCGCCGGAACGGTCGAAGTGACCGTGGACACCTCATCGATCGATTTCGGCCACCAGAAACTCAACGAGCACGCGAAATCCGCCGAAATGTTCGACGTGGAAAAGTACCCCACGGCGACCTTCAAGGGCACCCTCGGCAACTTCAAGAACGGCGCTCCGACGCAGGCTGATGGACAGTTCACGCTCCACGGCGTGACGCGGCCCCTGACCCTCACCATCAACCAGTTCCTGTGCAAGACGGTACCGATGGATAAGAAGGAACACTGCGGAGCCGACGCGTCTGCAACCCTCGATCGCAGCGATTACGGCATCAGCTTTGGCGACAAGTACGGCTTCAAGATGGCAGTGAAGCTCGCCATCCAGGTGGAAGCGGTGCGCGGCGGCTGAGCCGCGAACTTCCACCTCTTCAGTTCGCCCGCGATGCGACCTCGCTGGCGATTGCCAGCGAGGCCGTGAGGCCCGGGGACTCTATTCCAAAGAGGTTGATCACCGCCCGCACGCCATGCTGGCGCGCGTCATCGATACGAAAATCCGCGGCCGGCTCAGCGGGGCCTGAGATCTTCGCTCGCACGCCGGCGTAAGCCGGCTGCAGCGCGCCATCCTCAAGGCCCGGCCAGTAGCGGCGGATGGCCGCATAGAACGCCGCGGCGCGTCGCGCATCCACGCTGTACTCACATGTCTCGATCCACTGCACGTCCGGTCCGAAGCGTGCCCGCCCTGCGAGGTCGAGGCTGAGGTGTATGCCGTGTCCGCCCGCTTCAGGCAGCGGATAGATCAGTCGCTGAAACGGTGCGCGCGTGTTCAGCGTGAAGTAGTTGCCCTTGGCGAAGTACGCCACCGGGATGTGCGCCACCGGAAAGCCTTCCATCAGCCGCGCCACCGCCGGCGCCTGCACGCCGGCGCAGTTGGCGAGCAGGCGCGCGCGCAGCGCGGGTTCCGCGCCGTTCACGCCGATCACAACCGCCTCGCCCTCGAGCGCCAGGTGCGTGACGGCACTGCTGCCCACTAAGGTGGCGCCGTGACTCTCCGCCTCGCCCAGGAGCGCCAGCATATAAGCGTGCGAATCGATGATGCCGGTGAGTGGCGAGTGCAGCGCCCCGGCACAGGCGAGCTGCGGTTCGAGCGCGATTGCTTCGGCGCAGCTCATGGGGGCAAGCTCCACGCCGTTAGCGCGCGCTGCGGCAGCGAGCCGGGTCAACTCGGGAAGCTGCTCGTCGGTGGTGGCGACGATGAGCTTGCCGCAGCGCCGATGGGCAATGCCGCGCCCGCGACAGAACTCGTACAGGCGCTCGCGGCCGGCGACACACAGACGCGCCTTCAGCGAGCCGCGCGGATAATAGATGCCGGCGTGGATCACCTCGCTGTTGCGCGAGCTCGCGCCGGTGCCGAAGCGCTCGGCCGCTTCGAGAATCAGCACCTCGCGGCCCTGTAGCGCGAGCTGCCGCGCTACCGCGAGACCGACAACGCCTGCCCCGACCACTACCGCATCCACGTTGTCCATTTACCGCAAGTGTAGCGGCAGCCGTCCCGGGCCGGTGGGACGGAAAGCTCACGCAGCGCGCTGCGGCCGTACAATGCATGCCTGCGCGCCCCTGCTCGGTCGACAGGAGAACTTAAGGTGCCCGCCGTGAATTATCGCCTGGAAGGCGAGGTCGCCGTGCT
>DASWUP010000145.1:0-4986 GCA_036401635.1 Steroidobacteraceae bacterium | reverse complement strand
AGGATCCGAAGTTTCTGTGGAGCCGGAAGCATCAATCCGGCCCTCACCGCATGCCAGCTTGCAGATGTGAATGAGCAAGGGCAGATCATCGGCGTGGCTGTCAAAGAAAGCGGTGGTTCGTTGGCCAGCTTTCCCTTCGTGTGGGTAAACGGCAAGACGCTGAATCTCAACGAAGCCATTGCAGATTCAGGTAGGAGACTATCCAACCTTCCCATCTTTATTAACAATCTGGGTCAAATCTTGGCAACTTTGCCGAGTGGACAACCTGTGTTGCTGACGCCTACCCCTTGAAGCGAACTCGCCAGCTCGGATTATATCGGCTCAAGTATTGCGGCCGCACGTTTCAGACTGGCGTGCGACCGGTCCGTCGGCGGAGCAATCGCGATCGACGCGAGCGCATAAAATACCTGCACCTCGTCGTCGTTCGTGAAGTGGTGCGCGACCAACTGCATGCAATGCTCATACGCCTTGGCTCGAACGGCGTCATGGGCTGCCAAACTTCGGAAACGCCTTGGTCACTCCCACTCTATCGTCGCTGGCGGTTTGCCCGAGATGTCGTAGACCACGCGTGAAATGCCGGCGACCTCGTTGACGATGCGCCGCGAGACCTGGTCGAGAAACTCGTACGGCAGGCGCGCCCAGTGCGCAGTCATGAAGTCCACCGTCTCCACGGCGCGCAGCGCGATGACGTAGTCGTAACGCCGCCCATCGCCCATGACGCCCACCGAGCGCACCGGCAGGAAGACCGCGAAGGCCTGGCTGATGCGGTCGTAGAGATCGTGCTTGCGCAGTTCTTCGATGTAGATCGCATCGGCGCGCCGCAGCAGGTCGGCGTACTCCTTGCGCACCGCGCCCAGAATCCGCACGGCGAGTCCCGGTCCCGGGAAGGGATGGCGATAGACGATCTCGCGCGGCAACCCCAACTCGACACCGAGCCGCCGTACCTCATCCTTGAACAGCTCGCGCAGCGGCTCCACCAGCTGCAGATGCATCTTCTCGGGCAGCCCGCCCACGTTGTGATGCGATTTGATGACGTGCGCCTTGCCGGTGCGGGCGCCGGCGGATTCGATCACGTCGGGGTAGATCGTCCCCTGCGCGAGGAACTGCACGCCGCTTAGCTGGTGCGCCTGCTCATTGAATACATCGACGAAGGTGCGACCGATGATCTTGCGCTTGGCTTCCGGGTCGGTAACGCCGGCGAGGGCGCTGAGGAAGCGCGCTTGCGCATCGACCCGGACGACGCGCATGCCCAGATGTTGCGCGAAGGTGCTCATCACCTGATCGGCCTCGCCCAGGCGCAGCAGCCCATGGTCGACGAACACGCACACCAGCTGATCGCCGATAGCGCGCTGCAGCAGGGCGGCGACCACGGACGAGTCGACTCCGCCTGAGAGTCCCAGCAGGACCTTGCCCTTGCCGACCTGCGCGCGCGCGCGCGAGATCGCATCCTCAATGATGTTGCCGACGCTCCACAGCGCATCACTGCCGCAGATCTCGCGGACAAACCGCTCGAGCAGCCGCGCGCCCTGCTTGGTATGGGTGACCTCGGGGTGGAACTGCACGCCATAGAAGCGACGGCGCTCGTCGCTCATGGCGGCAAACGGAATGGTGTTGGTGGCCGCGCTCGCCACGAACCCTTGCGGTAACGCCTCCACGCGATCGCCGTGACTCATCCACACATCGAGCACCGCTCCTCCTGCCGGGTTGCGGCGGTCCTCGAGGTGATCGAGCAGGCGCGACGCGCCGGTCACCGTCACTTCCGCGTAGCCGAACTCGCGCTCGGCCCCCGGCGCGATACGTCCGCCCAACTGCTGCGCCATGGTCTGCATGCCGTAGCAGATGCCCAGCACCGGCACGCCGAGCTCGTAGACTGCCGCTGGCGCCTTAGGCGGGTTTGCGTCTGTGACCGACTCGGGTCCGCCGGAGAGGATCACGCCGCGCGGCCGGAAGGCGCGCACCTCGGCGTCGCTCACGTCCCAGGGGTGGATTTCGCAGTAGACGCCCAGTTCGCGCACGCGGCGTGCGATGAGCTGAGTGTATTGCGCACCGAAGTCGAGGATCAGGATGCGGTGCGCGTGGATGTCGGCGTGGACAGCGCTGGCGCCGCCTGCGGCTGCAGCCGCAGGGGCGTGAGAGGTGCCGGCAGGTCGTGGAACGCTCGCCATGGGAAGAGGGGTCAGGACACCCGGTAGTTGGGTGCCTCCTTGGTAATGCTGACGTCGTGCACGTGACTTTCGCGGATGCCAGCGGTGGTGATACGCACGAACACGGGGCGCGTGCGCATGTCGGTGATGTTGCGACTGCCGGTGTAGCCCATCGACGCCCGCAGCCCGCCGGAGAGCTGACGCAGGATGCTGACGACGCTGCCCTTGTAGGGGACGCGGCCTTCCACGCCCTCCGGCACGAGCTTCTCCAGCTCGGTGGCGGCGTCGTGGAAATAACGATCCGCCGAGCCGTGGCGTTGGCCCATGGCGCCGAGCGAGCCCATGCCACGATAGGACTTGTAGGATGCGCCCTGGTACAGCTCGACCTCGCCGGGGGATTCCTCGGTGCCGGCGAACAGGCCGCCGATCATGACCGCATGCGCGCCCGCGGCGATCGCCTTGGCAATGTCGCCGGAGAAGCGGATGCCGCCATCGGAGATGACCGCCACGTCCGCGTCGCGCAGCGCTTCGGCGACATTTGCTACCGCGGAGATCTGCGGCACACCCACGCCCGCCACGATGCGCGTGGTGCAGATCGAGCCCGGTCCGATGCCGACCTTGACGGCATCCGCGCCGGCATCGACCAGCGCGCGCGCGCCTTCCGCAGTCGCGATGTTGCCGGCGATCACCTGGCTGTCCGCCCACTTCGCCTTGATGCGCTTTACCGTGTCGAGCACGCCCCTGGAATGACCGTGCGCGGTATCCACGACCACGAGGTCGACGCCCGCTTCTCTGAGGGCCGCGACCCGATCGAGGGTGTCGGGCGTGGTGCCGACCGCCGCGCCGACGCGCAAGCGCCCGCCGGCGTCCTTGCAGGCACGCGGAAATTCGTTGGCCTTCTGGAAGTCCTTCACGGTGATCATGCCAACCAGCTCGTGGTCGCCGTTCACCACCAGGAGCTTTTCGATGCGGTGCTTGTGCAGCAGCGCCAGCACCTCATCCTTGGGCGCATCCTCGCGCACCGTGACCAGGCGTTCCTTGGGCGTCATGACCGAGGAGACGGGAGCCTCGAGCTTGTCCTCGAAGCGCAGATCGCGATGCGTGACGATCCCGACCGCCTTCTTGCCGACCACGACCGGCACGCCGGATATCCCGCGCGCGCGCGTGAGGTCCAGCACCTCGCGGATGCTCATGTTGGGGGAAACGGTGATCGGATCCCTGATGACGCCGCTCTCGAACTTCTTCACCCGATCGACCTCGCGCGCCTGGGCCTCGATGGTCATGCTCTTGTGGACGACGCCGATGCCGCCTTCCTGGGCGATGGCGATGGCGAGACGTGCTTCGGTGACCGTGTCCATGGCCGCCGACAGCAGCGGCACGTTGAGCGCGATGCGGCGCGTGGCGCGGCTGGAGAGATCGACCTCGCGTGGCAGAATTTCCGAGTAAGCCGGAACCAGGAGGACGTCGTCGAAGGTGAGAGCTTCTTCGAGGATGCGCATGCGCAATTATATGCGCTCACGCCCCGGCGGTAAACCACGTGCTAAGGTGCTTTTATGCCCGTAAATCCTGAAGACCGCGCCGGGCCCGCGCGTGCCCGGGACGTGTACAGCGTCACCCGTGTGAACCGCGAGGTGCGCGTGCTGCTCGAGCGCGGTCTGGGTGTTCTGTGGGTGGAAGGCGAGTTGTCGAACTTCTCGCAACCATCTTCCGGCCACTGGTACTTCTCGCTCAAAGACCGCGACGCGCAGCTGCGCTGCGCCATGTTCCGCATGAAAAACTCGCTCGTGGGCTTCACGCCCCGCGCCGGCACGCAGGTGCTGGTGCGCGGGCGCATCAGCGTGTACGAGGCGCGCGGGGAGTACCAGCTCATCGTCGAACACCTGGAGGAGGCGGGTATCGGCGCGCTGCGGCGCGAGTTCGAGCGCCTGAAAACCAAGCTCGCGGCTGAAGGTCTGTTTGCGCCGGAGCGCAAGCGAAGTCTGCCGCGCTTTCCGCAGCGCATCGGCGTGATCACCTCACCAACCGGGGCCGCGCTGCGCGACATTCTGCATGTCCTCGCGCGGCGCTATCCGCCGGCGGCGGTCCTGATCTATCCGACGGCGGTGCAGGGTGCGGCCGCCGTGCCGGCGCTGGTCGCGGCGCTGCAGAGCGCCTCGGCGCGCGCCGAGTGCGAGGTACTGATCCTCGCGCGCGGCGGTGGCTCGCTCGAGGATCTGTGGGCGTACAACGACGAGCGGGTGGCGCGCGCCATACACGCGTGCCGCCTGCCGGTAGTCTCGGGCGTGGGGCACGAGATCGACTTCACGATCGCGGACCTGGTGGCCGATGCGCGCGCGCCCACCCCCTCGGGTGCCGCGGAGCTGGTGGTGCCGGATCGCAGCGCGTGCCTCGAGGTTGTGGCGCGCATCGCGCAGCGCCTGAGCGCGGGCATGCGTCGTGAGCTGCGCGCGCATGGCGTGCGCTTCGCGAGCGCCGGGCGGCGCCTGAAGCTCGCGCATCCGGGCGTACGGCTTCACCAGCGGATGCAGCGTCTCGATGAGCTCGCGCAGCGCCTCACCGCCGCGGCGCGCGCCGGCCTGCAGCGTGATCGCATGCGCGTCGCGCACAGCATCGCGCGCCTCGTGCGGCGCTCACCCGAGCAGGTGGTGCGCGAATATCGCGTGCGGCACCAGGGTATCGCGGCACGGCTCGAGCACGCCGCGAGGCATTGCGTGTCGAGTGCGCAGCACCGCCTGGCACTTGCGCAGCGCGCACTCAACGGCGTAAGCCCGCTCGCCACGCTGACGCGCGGCTTCGCCATCGTGACGCGCGCCGCAAGCGGCACACTGCTCACCGACGCCGC
>DASWUP010000144.1:0-18299 GCA_036401635.1 Steroidobacteraceae bacterium | reverse complement strand
GACGAGACGAACTGCGTCACGTCGCTGTAGGTGAGCGAGATGGTGCGCTGCAGGTTGTCGATATTGGTGTACGGGTTGGTATGCGAGACATTGTACACCTTGCTGAAGGCGCCACCGTTCAGACTGATGGCGATGCGCTGCCCGGTGCCGAGGAAGTCGGCGTCCGCGTAGCTGCCATTCAGCATGAACTTGTAGGTCTCGGAGTAACCGATGCCGCCTGAGAGCTGCGACGCCGGGCCCTCCTCGATCTTGAAGTTCACGTCCACCAGGTCCGGGGAGCCTGCGACCGGTGTGGTCTCGAAATCCACGCTCTTCACGTACGGCAGGCGCTGGACGCGCTGCTTGGAACGCTCCAGCGAGGTATTCGACAGCCAGCCACCCTCGAGCTGGCGCATCTCGCGGCGCAGCACCTCGTCGTTGATGCGGTTCGCGCCGCTGAAACTGATGTTGCGCACGTACACGCGGTTGCCCGGCTCGACGAAGAAGGTGAGCGACACCGTGTGATTGGTGTTGTCAGCGGTGGGCACCGGCTCGACCTTGGCGAAGGCATAGCCATCGGCGCCCATGCGATTCTGCATCAGCTCCTGCGACGAGGTGATCAGCTTGCGGTTGAAGGTCTGGCCCTGGTGTATCAGCAGCAGCTGCTCGAGTTGCGCCTGCGGCACCACGAAGGTGCCCGCCAGCTTGATCTGCGACACCTTGTAAACCTGACCCTCGTCGATGTTGACGGTGATGAAGATATCTTCCTTCTCGGGAGCGATCGCCACCTGGGTCGACTCGAGCTGGAAGTTCGCGTAACCGCGATCCATGTAGTAGTTGCGCACTTTCTCCAGGTCGCCCTGCAGCGACTCGCGCGAGTAGCGGTCATCCTGGCGGTACCAGGACAGCCAGTTGGGCGTCTTCAGCTCGAGGCTCTGCAGGATATCCTTCTGCGGAAAGCGGCTGACGCCCACGAGGTTGATCTGGCGGATCTTGGCGCGCGCGCCTTCCTTGATCTCGATCTTGATTTTCACGCGGTTGCCCGCTTCCTCCTCCACGTGCGAATCGATCTTCACGCCGTACTTGCCGCGGGCGAAATACTGGTCGGTGAGGTATTGGGTGACGTCCTCGAGCACCGAGCGGTCGAAGGTCTTGCCGGTCGCCAGTCCGACATTGCGGAGCGACTTCTGCAGGTCCTCGGTCTTGATGTCCTTGTTGCCGGTGATCTCGAAGCTCTCGATGGACGGGCGCTCCAGCACGACCACCACCAGCGTGCTGCCGTCGCGGCGCAACTGCACGTCGCGGAAGAAACCGGTGACGTACAGCGCGCGGATCGCCTCGCGCACGCGCTGCGCGCTCAGGTGATCGCCGATGTTCACCGGCAGGTAGTTGTATACCGTGCCCTCGGAAACGCGCTGCAGGCCCTCGACGCGGATGTCGCCGACGGTGAAGTCGGTGGGGCTGGCCGCCGTCTGGGCCAGCGCCAACGCGCAGCGCACCGCCAGCGCAACTGCGGCAAGGGCAATGCGCGTTTTCATTCTCCAGCCACCGCTATCCCCCTGTGCGCACCTGCGGCGCGCTTGAAACTCTTGTCTTGCACTATTTCGAGGTACTGGAGACTCACGCCTCCAGCTTAAACTTTCGGGCCGCCGGGCGGCCGGCTCGCGGCCCGGTCAACTGAACTGGCGCGCGATATCGTTGTAGAGCGCGACACCCATCAGGACGATGAGCAGGGCAATGCCAACCTGCTGTCCCAGAGTCTGGGCCCGCTCCGACAACGGGCTGCCCTTCAGCCACTCCACCACCTGGAAGACGATCTGTCCGCCATCCAGGATCGGAATCGGCAACAGGTTGAGGAACCCCAGCGACAGGGAAATGAGCACCAGGAAGCCGAGGAACGGCGCCACGCCCGCCTCGGCCGAGTCGCCGGCGAACTCGGCGATGGACAGCGGGCCGCTCAGGTTCTTCAGCGACACCCGTCCCAGCACCATGCGCCAGAACAGGCGCGCCTGCAGTACGGTCATGGTCCAGGCCTCGCCGCCGGCGCGCACCAGCGCCACGGCGGCGCTCAGATCGGTGTGGCGCAGCATTCTCTCGGGGTAGCCCTTGCCAGGCGGCTGCGTGACGTGGATGCGGCCGACGCGCTTGCCGCCGACCTGTTCGCCCTGAACCTGCAGCTGCACGCGGTGTTCGAGGCCGCCGCGGCGATAGTCGATGGTCACGCGTTCGCCGGGATGCGCGCTGATGAGCGCGACGATTTCGCGGAAGTCGTGCACGGCCGAGCCGTCGATCGCGATGATGGTATCGCCCGAGCGCAGCCCGGCGCGCGCCGCCGGCCCGTCGGGCATCACCTGCCCCAACACCGCCGGCAGCGGCGGCGTCCAGAACTGAAATCCGAGTCCGTGGAACAGCTCCGCCGGTTCGGTGAGGCGGCGGCGCTGCTCGGCATCCGGCACGCGAAGGTTCGCGCGGCGCAGCTCGCCGGCACTGCCGCGCACGCTCAAGTCCGCCTCGCCGCGCGAGCTCATGGCATCCAGCAGACCAAACACCACATCGCGCTGACCGCTTACCGCTGCGCCGTTGAGCGCGCGAATCTCGTCCCCGGAATGCAGCCCGGCGGCGGCGGCCACCGAGCCTGCGGTCACCTCGCCAACCACCGCTCTGACCTCGGTCACACCGCTCGCCCACAACATCCCCCACAGCAGAAGCACCGCGAACAGGATGTTGAAAGCCGGGCCCGCGAGCAGCACCACGATGCGCTGCCAGGGCGGACGGCGCGTGAAGGAGCGCGCCAGTTCGTGCGGCGCCACCGGACCTTCGCGCTCATCGAGCAGCTTCACATAGCCGCCGAGCGGGATGGCGGCCAACACGTATTCGATGCGATCCGCGCCCACCACGCGCTTCAGCAGCGGCCGGCCGAAGCCGACCGAGAACCTGAGCACCTTGAAGCCGAGCCGGCGCGCGACCCAGAAGTGGCCGAATTCATGCACCGTGACCAGAAGCCCCACTGCGATCACGAACCACAACGCGTACCAGATGAGACTCATGCGTGAGCGCCCCTCACCGATGCATTTTTTGCGATGCCGACGATCCGCTCACGTGCGCGCGCTCTGCCTTCCGTGTCGGCGGCCAGCACGTCCTCCAGAGCGCCGATCGCTCCCCCGGTGCCCCGCTCCACTACGGCTTCAATGACCGCCGCGATGCCGGGAAAGTTCAATCGGCGCTCGAGGAATGCCTGCACCGCGACCTCGTTGGCCGCGTTGAGCACCACCGGGTGGAGCCCGCCGGCGCGCGCCGCGGCCTGCGCGAGCGCGAGGCACCGGAACTTGTCGGTGTCGGGAGCCCGGAAGTCGAGCCGCCCGACCTTGAGCAAGTCGAGGAATTCTACACCGGAGCTGATTCTCTCGGGCCAGGCGAGCGCATGCGCGATCGGCGTGCGCATGTCCGGCGCGGAAAGCTGCGCCAGCACCGAGCCGTCCACGTATTCGACCAGCGAATGCACGATGCTCTGCGGGTGCACGAGGATTTGCACCTGTGCGGGCGTCAGGCCAAACAGCAGGCAGGCCTCGATGAGCTCCAGTCCCTTGTTCATGAGCGTGGCGCAGTCCACCGAGATCTTGCGGCCCATGACCCAGTTCGGATGCGCAAGCGCTGCTTCGGGCGTAACGGCGGCGAGCGCCTCGCGCGGCAGGTCCCGGAACGGCCCGCCGGAGGCGGTGAGCAGCACGCGCTTCAGCCCCGCCGGCGCCACCCCCGGGGTCACATCCGGCGGCAGACACTGAAAGATGGCATTGTGCTCGCTGTCGATCGGCAGCAGCGTCGCGCCCGAGCGCTTCACGGCCGCGAGCAGCAGCGGGCCCGCCATCACCAGTGCCTCCTTGTTGGCGAGCAGCAGGCGCTTGCCGGCGCGTGCGGCCGCCAGAGTGGAGCGCAGGCCGGCCGCGCCGACGATCGCCGCCATGACACACTGCACTTCCGCGGCCTGCGCGAGTTCCTCCAGGGCTGCGGCTCCCGCGAGCACGCGCGTCTGCGGGGCCGCGCGCCCCAACAGCTCGCGCAACTCGTGTGCGGCGGCCTCGTCAGCCAGAGCGGCGTAGGCCGGGCGCCAGGCGAGCACTTGCTGCGCGAGCTTCGCCGCGTTGCTGTTGGCCGCGATCGCCACCAGGCGGAAACGATCAGGATGGCGCGCCAGCACATCGAGCGTGCTCTCGCCCACGGAGCCGGTGGAGCCGAGCACGGCGACGCCGATCACCCGATGACTCCGAGCAGCGTGAGCCCGAGCAACAGCACCGGAGCGGCTCCCGTCAGACTGTCGATGCGGTCCATGACCCCGCCATGTCCCGGAAACACGCTACCGCTATCCTTCATGCCGGCGAAGCGCTTCAGCAGACTCTCGGTGAGGTCGCCGATGATCGAAAAGCCAACCACGGTGAGGCACAGGGCCAGGAACGCCGCCAGTGGCACGTGGAACCACAGGCTGCCCGCGATCGCAACCGGCGCGCTCACCGCGATCCCTCCCAACGCTCCCTCCCAGGTCTTCCCGGGCGACACATCCGGCGCCAGGCGGGTGCGCCCGAAACGCCGGCCGCAGAAGAATGCACCAATGTCCGCGACCCACACGAGCAGCAGCGCGAACAATACCCATTGTGCGCCCTGCGGCAGCGCGAGCCGCAGGCGCACCAGAGCGAGCCATGAGGGCACGAGCGCCAGCACACCGGCAGCGCCGGCGGACCAGGAGGAAACGCGCCGCGGCGCCAACACGATCCACAGCAGCGCCGCGAGCCACCACGCCACCGCTACCGCTAGTACCCATCCGCGCCCCTCGGAGGTGGCCGACACGCGCCACGCGCCCCACAGCAGCAGCGCAACGAGCAACACGTACCCCAGCCGCAGGGCGGAATTCGCCAGCAGCAGGAACGCGGACCATTCCCACGCCCCGGCCAGCACCAGCGCCGTCATCACCGCCACGGTCGCGCCCGCCGGCAGCCACAACAGGATGGCCAGCAGTACCGCGGCCAGCACCACGCCGGTCAGCACTCGTTTGCGCAGCGCCTCCGCCACGGTGCGCTCTAAGCCTTCGCCGCGCGTTGCGCCGTGGTGTGGCCGAAGCGCCGTTCGCGGCTGGCGAAGAACGCGAGCGCATCCTCAAGATCCGCCACGGCGAAGTCCGGCCACAGGCGCGCACTGAAATACAGCTCAGCGTAAGCGAGATCCCATAGTAAGAAGTTGCTGATGCGCTGCTCACCGCCGGTGCGGATCAGCAGATCCGCCTCCGGCAGTCCCGCGAGCGCGAGCTCTGCGGCGAAGCGGCCCTCGCTGATATCCTCCGGCCGTAGCGCGCCGCTCGAGCATTCTCTCGCAAGTTTTTGAGTTGCCTGAATAATGTCCCAGCGCCCGCCATAACTCACGGCCACCTGGAGTTTCATGCCCCCATTGCCAGCGGTGCGCTCCTCTGCGGCCGCGATGCGCGCCTGCAGCCGCACCGAGAGAGCTCGGCGCTCCCCGATGAAGCGCACCCGCACACCCTTCGCGTGCAGGTCCGCGATCTCGCGATCGAGCGCCTCGAGGAACAGACCCATGAGACTGCCGACCTCCTCGGCGGGCCGCGCCCAGTTCTCGCTCGAGAAAGCGAACAGCGTCAGCGCCTCCACGCCGCGGCGCGCGCACTCCTCGATACACATGCGCACCGGCGTAAGTCCGGCGCGGTGGCCGGCCGAGCGCGTGAGCCCGCGCTCAGCCGCCCAGCGGCCGTTGCCGTCCATGGTGATCGCGACGTGCCTTGGTGTGAGCTTGAAAGTGCCGGCAGCCATCACACCTGCATGACCTCCTTCTCCTTGCTGGTGAGCAGCGCCTCGATGTCGGCGATGTGCTTGTCGGTGAGCTTCTGCACTTCGAGCTCGGCGCGGTGCTCATCGTCCTGCGAAACCAGCTTCTCTTTGAGCATGTCCTTGATGTCGTTCATGACGTCGCGGCGCACGTTGCGCACCGCGACGCGGGCGTTCTCCGCGTCGTGCCGCAGCACCTTGGTGATCTCGCGGCGCCGCTCCTCGGTGAGCGCAGGCATGGGAATGCGGATCACGGTACCGGCCGTCATGGGCGTGAGCCCGAGATCCGACTTGAAGATCGCCTTCTCGATCGCCTGCACCACGGTCTTCTCCCACGGGGAGATGACCAGCGTGCGGCCTTCCTCCACCGCGATGCTCGCCACCTGCTGCAGCGGCACCTCCGAACCGTAGTAGTCCACCTTCAGGTGCTCGATGAGGCTGGGGTGCGCCCGGCCGGTGCGCAGCTTCTTCAGATCCGCCTGGAAGGTTTGTACGCACTTCGCCATGCGCGTAGCAGCGTCTTTCTTGAGATCTTCTAGCATGGGTTGTGTCTCCTCGATGCAGCGCGGCTCACTCGAACGTCACGGCCGTGCCGACTTCCTCGCCGCGTACGATGCGGGTGAGATCCCCCGGATTGTTGAGATTGAACACCCGCAAAGGCAAGCGGTTGTCGCGGCACATGACGATAGCGGTCGCATCCATGACGTTGAGCTTGTCGGTGAGCACCTTGTCGAAAGTCAGGTGCGAGTAGCGCACTGCGGACGGATTGCGCAGCGGATCATCGGAATACACGCCGTTCACCTTGGTGGCCTTCAGCAGCACGTCGGCGTTGATCTCGATGGCGCGCAGCGCGGCGGCTGTGTCGGTGGTGAAGAACGGGTTACCGGTGCCGGCGGCGAAGATCACCACGCGACCCTTCTCCAGGTGCCGCACCGCACGGCGCCGGATGTAGTCCTCGCAGACTTCGTTGATGCGGATCGCGGACATGACCCGGGCATACATCCCCAGGCTCTCGAGCGCGTCCTGCATGGCGAGTGCGTTCATCACCGTGGCGAGCATGCCCATGTGGTCGGCCGCAACCCGGTCCATGCCGGCACGCGCCAGCCCCGCGCCGCGGAAGATGTTGCCGCCGCCGATCACCACCGCGACCTGCACCTCCATCTGCCTGATGTCCTGCAGTTCCCCGCCGATGCGCCGGATGACCGCCGGATCGATGCCGTAGTCACCATTGCCCATCAGGGCCTCACCCGAGAGTTTCACCAGGATTCGCGAGTAGTGCGCCTTGGCTTGCGTCATCTGTTCACCTTTCGCCGATGGAAAAAAACCCCGCGCGCGGCGGGGTTTATTCCTTGAGCAGTGCTCGCCCGTCAGTGCCTGACCGTGGGGCCAGCGCCAAAGTCGCCTGGCTTCCTCTCGATGCCGGCGCCGACCTCGAAGCGCTCGAACGCCACGACCTCAGCCTTCGCGCCCTTCAGCAGCTTCTCGATCGTCACATCCGGGTCCTTGACGAACGGCTGCCCGGCGAGGGTGATCTCGCTCAATGCCTTGCGCAGCCGCCCTTCGACCATCTTCGCGACGATCTCCGGCGGCTTGCCCTCGCCCTGCGCCTGCTGCGTGAGAATGTCGCGCTCCTTCGCCACCACCTCGGCGGGCACCTGGGCCTGCGTCAGGTAGCGGGGGTTGCTCGCTGCCACGTGCATCGCCAGATCGTGCGCGAGCGTGGCCGGGCCGCCCCTGAGCGCCACCAGCGCCCCGATGCGCGTGCCATGAACGTAAGCGCCCAGATGCTCGGGCGAGGTCAGCACGGCAAAGTGCCGTACGCTGATGTTCTCGCCGATCTTCGCCACCAGCGCCCGGCGCCGCTCCCCGATACTCTCGCCGGACGCAAGTCTGGTTTCCATGAGCGCTGCGAGGCTCGCCGGCTTCGCCGTGAGTGCGCACTCGGCAACGGCCTCGGCGAAAGTGCGGAAGTCCTGCACGCGGGCAACGAAGTCGGTCTCGCAGTTAATCTCGACCATGGCGGCGGTGCGCGCATCGGCCGATTTGCTGACCACTATCACGCCCTCGGCGGCGACCCGCGCGGCCTTCTTGTCGGCCTTGGCGAGCCCCTGACGGCGCATGAGCTCCGCCGCCGCATCCAGGTCACCCTTGGCTTCGACGAGCGCTTTCTTGCACTCCATCATGCCCGCGCCGGTGCGCTCGCGAAGCTGCCTGACTGCGTCCGCTGTAATGTTCATGTGGAAACTCTCGTCCCTGTGTTACTCGGCCGAACCGGTGCCGGCTGCGCCGCGGCTCTTGCGGCGGCCTGCGCCGGCGCTCGGCCGGCGCGCCACGGCCTCGGGTGCCGGCGGCACGGTGACGGTGGCCGCTACGGCCTCCACGGCTTCCTCGGCCTCGAGTTCCTCCTCCTCAGCGCCGAGCTCCTCGACCGCACCGGCCGGCGCCTTGACGGGGGGTAGCTTGCGGCGTGCCGGAGCCTTCTTGCGCACCGTCGCCTGCGGGCGCTGCCGGCCGCGCGCGGCCTTCTTGCGCGGATTGCCCGCCTCATCGAGCTCGACAAACTCGTCTTCGCCGACCGCGACCTGGGGCACTGACTCCTTGCCCTCGAGCACCGCATCGGCGATGCCGGCGGCATACAGCTGGATGGCGCGCATGGCATCGTCGTTGCCCGGGATCACGTAGTCGATGCCATCGGGCGAGCAGTTGGTGTCGACGATGGCGACCACCGGAATGCCGAGCTTCTTCGCTTCGTGAACCGCGATGTTCTCGTGCCCGACGTCGACCACGAACAGCGCATCCGGGAGCGACTCCATGTGCTTGATGCCGCCGAGACTTCTCTCGAGCTTGTCCATCTCGCGCCGCAGCTGGGTCGCCTCTTTCTTGCCACGCTTCTCCAGCGCACCGGAGGCGGCCAGCTCGGTGATTTCGGCGAGCCGCTTGATCGACTGGCGGATGGTCTTGAAGTTCGTGAGCATGCCGCCCAGCCAGCGCTGGTTCACGAAGGGTTGCACCGCGCGCTCGGCTTCCTTCTGGATCGACTCGCGCGCCGAGCGCTTGGTGCCGACGAACAGCACCTTGCCACCGTCGGCAATGACACCCTTGATGAACTGCGCAGCTTCCGCGTACATCGGCTGCGTCTTCTCGAGGTTGATGATGTGGATCCGGTTTCGCTCACCGAAGATGAAGGGAGCCATCTTCGGGTTCCAGAAGCGGGTCTGATGTCCGAAATGGACTCCCGCCTCCAGCATCTGTCGCATGGACACGCCGGGCATGAAAGACTCCTGTGTGGGTTAAGCCTCCGCGCATCCCCGTGACCATCCTTGGAGCGCCGATGAGGCGCCTCCCAAGAACACCCAGTCACTAAGGTTAACGATGCGCGTGTGGGTTGCGTTGCCAAAAAAGGCCGCGCTTTATACCATGAAGACCTCGTCGGAACAATGTCTTACGCTTGGCTTCGGCACCCCTTGCTTCGAGGGCGCCGCCACCCCATCTCGATCCCTATGCACGTCACCATCAAGAACCCCGAGGAACAGGAGAAGATGCGCATCGCCGGGCGCCTGGCGGCGGAGGTGCTCGACATGATCGCCGCGCACGTGCTGCCGGGGGTGACGACCGAGGAGCTCGACCGCCTCTGCCACGACCACATCGTGAAGGTGCAGCGCTCGGTGCCTGCGAACCTCAACTACCGCGGCTTTCCGAAAACCATCTGCACCTCGGTGAACCATGTGGTGTGCCACGGAATCCCGAATGACAAACGCCTGAAGGCCGGCGACATCCTCAATATCGACGTCACGGTGATCCGCGACGGATTTCACGGCGACACCAGCCGCATGTACCTGGTGGGCAAAGCGCCGGCGCACGCGCAGCGGCTCTCCGAGACCTGCTTCGCCGCCATGTGGCGCGGCATCGAGGCGGTGCGTCCGGGTGCGCACCTCGGCGACATCGGGCATGCCATCCAGAGCTTCGTCGAGGAAAACGACTACTCGGTGGTGCGCGAGTACTGCGGCCATGGCATCGGGCGCGTGTATCACGAAGACCCGCAGGTGCTGCACTATGGGGAGCCCGGTACCGGGCTCGAACTCAAGGCAGGCATGACCTTCACCATCGAACCCATGGTGAACGCCGGCAAGCGCCACGTGCGCCTGCTGCCCGACGGCTGGACCGTCATCACCAAGGACCATTCCCTGTCCGCGCAGTGGGAACACACCGTGCTGGTCACCGACGCCGGGTTCGACGTGCTGACTCTGGGCGCGAACGCGGGGGCGCCGCACTAACGCACCTCCCGGGGCATTGACTGCCGGGAAGGGATTCACCGCACGCCAGGGCGAAACTCGGGGGCTTGGCGCGCGTGCGTGGCTTGCTCGAACGCGTAGCCGTAGCCAATGAGACGCCCCTCGCTCCACGCCGTGCCGATGAATGAGAGACCGACGGGGAGGCCGTGGACGGCACCCATCGGCACGGTGATGTGCGGATAACCTGCAACGGCAGGCGGTGTCGACACGCCACCGCCAAGAAAATGATCGCCGTTCAGAAGATCGGTCGTCCACGCCGGACCCACCGTCGGCGCGATCATTGCGTCCAGCTGATCCTTGGCGACGGCGGCATCGATGCCTTCCGCAGCAGCGAGGCGTTTGACGCGCGCATGCACCTCCAAATACTTCGCATCGGTCAGGTCTGCTTTGGCTTCGGCGTCGACGAAAAGCTCCTGCCTGAAGAATGGCATCTCGCGCGTCACCTCACGCTCATTGAAGGCGATCAGCTCGGCCAATGTTCGCGGACCCGGTCCCTGACGGGTTTGCAGATAGCGGTTGATTCCGTCCTTGAACTCATACAGCAGAACGGTCATCTCGTCCGCATCGAGTTTGTCCGCAGTCGGGATGTCCGCAGGATCGACCAACACCGCACCGCGCTCGCGCAGCACTCGCAGCGCCTGCTCGAAAAGAGCATCGACCTCGTCGTGGAATCCAGCGTAGTGGCGCATCACGCCGATGCGTGCGCCCTTCAGGCTGCCCGGGTCGAGAAACTGCCGGTAGTCAGGCGGCGGATGATCGCGAAGCGGCGCGGTGGCGGGGTCCTCAGGATCATAGCCCGCCAGGATCGTGAGAACGGTGGCGGCATCGGCGACGGTCCGAGTCATAGGACCGGCCGTATCCTGAGTCGCGGAGATGGGAATGATGCCGGAGCGCGATACGAGACCCACGGTGGGCTTGATGCCGACCAGACCGTTGACGCTCGCCGGGCAGACGATCGAGCCATCGGTTTCGGTACCCACCGCAGCCACTGCGAGGTCCGCGGCGATGGCCACAGCGGAGCCGGAGCTCGAGCCACACGGATTGCGATCCAGAGCGTACGGGTTTTTCGTCTGACCGCCGCGCCCGCTCCAGCCGGAAGAGGACCGCTTGGAGCGAAAGTTCGCCCACTCGCTCAGGTTGGTTTTACCGAGAATGAGCGCACCGCTGGCGCGCAATCGGCGTACGACGAAGGCATCGCGAGCCGGCTTCGAGTCGATCAGCGCCAGTGACCCGGCGGTCGTCAACATCCGATCGGCGGTGTCGATGTTGTCCTTGAGCAGGATGGGCACGCCAAGGAGCGGGCCGGGGCTCGCACGTTTCGAATCGAGCTCGGCTGCAATAGCGGCGGCGTCGGGGTTGATCTCGAGGATGGATTGCAGCATCGGCCCCCGGGAATCGAGCGCGGCAATCCGCGTCGCGTAGTATTCCTCGACGGCACGGACGGTGGTGCGGCCGCTCTGCAGGGCGCTCTGCAGCTGCGCAATGCCTAACTCACGTGCGGCGCTCGCCTTGAGCGGTGCGCGCGCTGCGCAGCCGGACAGGTCGGCGCATAGCAGCACGCACCCGAGAACGAGTCGCGCCGCAGGCGACTTGGCCACGGCGCACTCAGAATCGATAGCTCATAGTGACGCGAAAGAAGCGCCCGATGATGCCCGTCTGCGCGTAAGTCGGATTGTAGTTGACGGTCGCATAGTTGGCGGGATTGAACGGCGGCTTGCGATCGGCCACGTTCTCGATAGCGCCCGACACCAGCAGGTGGTCGCCGAACTTGTAGTCGCCGGTCAAATCGACGTCCATGAATGACGCTACATGGCAGTTCCCGGGGAACGGATTGCCCGCGGGGTCGTTGTACAAACACGCGGGCGGCGGCGCCACGTCGGCTCCGTACATGTAGAAGCCGCTCACGTAGTAGGCGATGGCGCTCACCGTTGCCGGACCGAAGTTGACCGTGTTGGTCCACCTGCCGCGATATCGGGGTGTCCCCGCTCCGGAGGACAGGATGTACGGCCCCTGCGTGCCGACGTACTGCTGCGTGGTTCCATCTGGAAGCGCAAGCTTCCAGCTGAAGATCTTGGTGGCCTCGAGATCGGTGCTGTAGCGTACGCGCGGGGCGATTTCCAGATGCGCGCGCAGCTCGAGATCCAGGCCGTCCGTGCTCAATGAGTTCTCATTCAGGTAGGGAGATGCGACTACAACCGGGCGCGCGAGTGCCGTCGGGAAGTTCGGATCCGCGGCATCCGGCGTGATCGTGAAACCGGCTGGCAACGGCTGTCCGGCATAGTACGCGGCGAGCGCCGCAGCGGGGGTGGACTGCGCGATGACGTCCCGCTTCTTGATGTAGTAGTAATCCGCCGAGAGGCTCAACTGGCGGATCGGCTGGATGACGACGCCGAAGGTGTAGCTGTGCGAGGTCTCCGGCTTGATTTTCGGGTTCGAGACCGAGAACTGCGCCAGTGAATACTGCTGGACGTAGCCGTCGCTGCCGTGTGCCGCCTGGAAAGACGGCGGAGGCGTGTAGTTAATGAAGCCCTCGGACGAGCTCGAGCCGTTCTCTGCGAAGCTCGGCGCCCGGAAACCTTCTGAGTAGGTACCGCGGACGATCAACTGCTGTACCGGTGTGAACTTGAAGCCCGCCTTGGGCACGAACTTTCCGCCAAAGTCGCCGTAGTGATCGTAACGGCCGGAGAGATCCACCTCCAGCGCCTTGATGATCGGCGCATCCAGCTCGGCGTAGGCCGCGTAGATCGTGCGCGACCCTTCCGTCTGCGATACCCCGAGGCCGAGAATATCCAGGGCCGCATTCAAGTCGGGATCGAACTGCGACTCGTAGCGCCCCTCTGCGCCGACGCCGAGCTGTAGTGCTCCGCCGGGCAGATCCAGCAGCGGTCGCGTCGCCCGCACGTCGATGGAGTCGAGATCGGTCGCCGAGGTCTTCTCGACCGTCGGCGCGATGGCAGCGCGCGCTGCGGCGGAGTTCGTGCTCGGAGCGATGAAGCTGTAGGTGCCGTTGGTCACCGCGTTCAGCAATCCGCTAAAGCTCGGGAAGCCTGACAAAATGGTGCTCAGCGAGGAGTGATTGATGACCAGCGCCGAGTCGTAGTCCCAGTCCGCGGCCTTGCCCTTGACGCCCGTGACCAACCGGCTGACCCGGTTGCGCTCGGTTTGGGGCGAGGGAATGTCCCCCAAGGCGTAGTTGATGAGCGCGTATTCACCCGCCGCGGCGAATGGATTGTTGGGATTCAAGGCGCCGTTGGGCAGTGTCGGCGGCAATGCGAGCGTGTTCGTGTTGTGCGGCGTGCTGTTCTGTATCTGCCGCAACAAATTGTCGATGACGACCGTATTCTGGTAGTAGGAGGCGGTGAGGTAAGCCTGAGCGCTGTCGGTGAGCTGGAGTGTGAACTTGGCGAGCGCGCCATAACGCTCCTGCTTTGGCTGGTCGTCGGTGTTGGCCAGGAGATTCTGCGCGCAATACGCGTTGCCGCTCGCATCGGTGGCGGCAGTCGAGCTGGGGCCGCACGGGCGCAGCGGCTGCGAAACCGCCCCGGCGAGCGGCACCCCAGAGGTGAGGTCACCGGGAGTGCCGAGGGTCCCGGGCGTCACGGAACCGTAGACAGATCCGGTGGACTGAGCAGGCTGGCCATAAATCAGGTTGTTCCCGCCGATCGAAGAGAGATCGTTGGTGTTGAAAGGGAAGCCGCGGCTCCCGACCAGGAGCCGGTCGTCCTTCTGATACTCGAGGTCGATGTACGCGTTGAATCGATCGGCTTTGATGTCGCCCGCGCCGAAGGCCGCGGTGAAGCGCCGCGAGGCGGCGGCGCCGTGGGCCGCGAAGCCGACTTCGCCGCTGGTCGAGGCTCCCTGGAAGGTCGGCCGGAGGATGATATTGACGACCCCCGCGATGGCGTCGGCCCCATAGAGCGATGAGGCGCCGTCCCTCAGCACCTCGATGTGATCCACGGCATCGAGCGGCAGCGAATTCAGATCGACGAAGGAGCGTTCTCCATCGTCCGCAAGCGCGTAGGCGGTAGCGCGCCTGCCGTCGATGAGCACGAGGGTCGAGTTCACGGTCAGGCCGCGCAGCGCGACGCCGGATGAGCCGGCCGCGAAGCCCAGGCCGAATGCGGTCGGAATCGTGCCGCTATTGTCTGCAGATACCGCTCGCACGAGGTCGGTGACGGTCGTCAGGCCGCTGTTTTGAATGTCCTCGGCCGTGATCACGGTGACCGGGGACGGGGTCACGATGTCTTCGCGACGCATCAGGCTGCCCGTGACGACGACCTCCTGGAGTTGCTCCGAGGGCGCCTCCGCGGCCAGCGTCGCGGGCGTAACGAGGACCGCACCGCAGATCGTTGAGAGTGAGAACCGGTATACGAGACGACTCGTTGTTATTCTCATGGACATCCCCCTGATGCCTACCCTGCGCGCGCAACGTGGGCAGAATACACGCGGAGAAGCTTAGGCTCAACCGCTTCTGTCGTGTGGGAACGACTGCCCTGTACACGTCACTTACCTAATGCCAGCCTCAGCTGTTGCGTGCAGGCATCAGGCCAGGAGGGCAGTCATTCGTCTGGCCGCCTCTGCCACAGCTGCGGTACTCTAACCCCAAGCACGATGGGTGCTGGGGACACGCAGCTGCTCGAAGAAACGCTCCCTGCCACATCCCCCGCAGGCTCCTGGTCGCTGCTGGCGCGCCTGCCGGCACAACTGGTCGCCGAGCGCGAGCCGGCCGCATGGCGCGAGCTGCTGCGCGAGGCGCACGAGGAGCTGAAGGCGCGCTTTGTCGCCGAGGAGCCCATCGAGCAGCTGGTGCACGCGCGCGCGGCGCTCATCGACCTCGTGCTGCGCGAGGCATGGCGCAGGCACCGCGCCGACCAGGGCGCGTGGGCCCTCATCGCAGTCGGCGGCTACGGGCGCGGCGAGCTGCATCCCTGCTCCGACATCGACATCCTGCTGCTCGTGCCGCAGCCGCCGGATGCCCCCGGCCGCGCCGTCATCGAGACCCTGGTGGCATTCCTGTGGGACATCGGACTCGAGGTCGGCCACAGTGTGCGCACCGTGGCGCAGTGCGCCGAGGAGAGCGCCGCCGACGTGAGCGTCATGACGACGCTGCTCGATGCGCGCCTGCTCGCCGGCGATGCGGAACTGCTCAGCGCCATGCGCACGGCTCTCGCGCCCGAGCACATCTGGCCGGTGAGGCAGTTCTTCGAGGCGAAAGTGCGCGAGCAGGCCGAGCGGCACCTGAAGGCCAACGACACCGCCTACAACCTCGAACCCAACGTCAAGACAGGCCCCGGAGGCCTGCGCGACATCCAGACCATCGCCTGGGTTGCGAAGCAGCACTTCGACGCGGACACGCTCGAGGCTCTCGCGACGCATGGGTTCCTCACGGTCGCGGAGCTGCGCCGCCTGCAGCAGGCGCAGGCGTTTCTGTGGAAGGTGCGCTTCGGGCTGCACACGCTCACCGCGCGGCGCGAGGATCGCCTGCTGTTCGACTACCAGATCCGCCTGGCGCAGAGCTTCGGCTACGAAGACGCCTCCTACACACTCGCGGTCGAGCAGTTCATGCAGCGCTACTACCGCACGGTGATGGACGTGAGCCTGCTGAACGAGCTGCTGCTGCAGCTGTTCCGTGAAGCAATCCTCACCGAGAGCGAGCCGCCACGGCCACTGAATGCGCGCTTTCAGGTGCGCAACGGCTCGCTCGAGGCGGTCAACGAAGAGGTGTTCGAGCGCACGCCCTCGACGCTGCTGGAGCTGTTCGCGCTGCTGCAGCAGAACCCGGACATCCGCGGTGTGCGCGCCTCGACCATGCGCGCGGTGGCGAGGAATCTGTGGCTCATCGATGAGGAGTTCCGCCAGAACCCGCGCCATCACCGCCTGTTCCTCGAGATCCTGCGCTCGCCGGTGGGCGTCACCCACGAGCTGCGGCGCATGAACACCTACGGCGTGCTGGGGCGCTACATCCCGGCGTTCGGGCGCATCGTCGGGCGCATGCAGTACGACCTGTTCCATGCCTACACGGTCGATGCGCATACGCTGTTTGTGGTGAGCAACCTGCGCCGCTTCGCGATCCCGCGTTACGACCATGAGCTGCCGGAAGCCTCGCGCGTCATGCAGCAGCTGCCGCGCAGCGAAGTCGCCTACCTCGCCGCGCTGTTCCACGACATCGCCAAGGGGCGCGGCGGCGATCACTCCGAGCTCGGCGCGGTGGACGCGGAGGCGTTCTGTCTCGAGCAGGGCCTCTCCCCGTACGATGCGCGCCTGGTCGCCTGGCTGGTGCGCAATCACCTGCAGCTGTCGATCACCTCGCAGAAGCAGGACATCGGCGACCCGCAGGTGATCAGCGCGTTCGCGCGCAAGGTCGGCGACCAGACGCATCTCGATTACCTGTACGTGCTCACCTGCGCCGACGTTCGCGCCACCAATCCGAAGCTGTGGAACTCCTGGAAGGCATCGCTGTTCCGGGACTTCTACCAGCGCGTGAAGCGCGCCCTGCGCCGCGGCCTCGAGAGCCCGATCGATCCGGAGCACCTGGTGCGCGAGACTCAGGATGCCGCGCGGCGCCTGCTGATCGAGCGCGGCGTCTCCGAGCACGATATCGCGGGCGCGTGGACGCGCTTCACGGCCGGCTATTTCCTGCAGCATTCCCCGGAAGAGATCGCCTGGCACGCGCGGCTGCTGGCGGAACGCGACCCGGCCTCGGATGAGCCGCTGGTGGCGCTGGATGCGCGCAGCGTGCGCGGCACCACCGCGGCACTGATTTTCACACGCCCGCGGCGGCATGGGTTCGCGCGCACCACCGCGGCGCTCGATCAGCTTGGCCTCAACATCGTCGACGCGCGCATCACCCCGACCGGCGATGGTTTCAGCCTCGACCTCTATCACCTGCTGGAGGACGACGGCGCGCCGATCACCGACAACGACCGGCAGGTGGAAATCGAGCAGGCACTGTGGCGCTCACTGCAGGGACCGGCGGATGCGCCGTTTGCGGTGTCGCGCCGCGCGCCGCGCCAGGCGCGCATGTTCAACACACCCACCCAGATCGCCTTGAGCGTCGATGAGCGCAACCGCCGCTCGGTGCTGGAGCTGACCGCGGGCGATCGCCCCGGGCTGCTGTGCGAGGTCGGCAAGGTGTTGATGCAGGAGCGCGTCGAGCTGCACGCGGCCAAGATCATGACCGTCGGCGAGCGCGCCGAGGACGTGTTCTATCTCACCGATTTCGACAACCGCCCGCTCGAGCCGGCTGCCGCCGAGCGTCTGCGGGAGCGCCTGGTGCAGGCGCTCGATGAGCGCCAGGCGGCGCTGCGCGAGCCGGCTGCCGGAACGCTGCACCCATGAATCCGCACCTCGAGGCCCTGCACGCCTATCCCTTCGAGCGCCTGGCGCGACTTAAGGCGAACATCACCCCGCCCGCGCAGCTCACGCACATCGCCATGTCGGTCGGCGAGCCGCAGCACGCGCCTCCGGCGTTCGTGCTGGAGGTGCTGCGGCGCCATCTCGGGCGCCTCGGCAGCTATCCTGCGACCGCGGGCCTGCCGGAGCTGCGCGCCGCCTGCGCGGGCTGGCTCACGCGGCGCTACGGCCTTAAGGCCGCCAGCGTGAATGCCGACACCATGGTGCTGCCGGTGAACGGAACGCGCGAAGCCCTGTTCGCGTTCGTTCAGGCGGCCGTGGATAGCGGACGCACCCCGCTCGTGGCCATGCCCAATCCCTTCTACCAGATCTACGAGGGCGCAGCGCTGCTCGCCGGCGCGCGCCCCTTTCTGATCGATACCACGGCCGCCAACGCTTACCTCCCCGACCTCGCCGCCGTGTCCGCGGAAGTGTGGAAGCACTGCCAGGTGCTGTTCCTGTGCAGTCCCGGAAATCCGACCGGCGCCGTTCTGCCGCTGACGCTGCTGCAGCAGGCGCTCAGCCTCGCCGATCGTTACGATTTCATCATCGCCTGCGATGAGTGCTACGCCGATATTTATCTGGATGAGCGCGCCCCGCCCGCGGGACTGCTGCAGGCCTGCCAGGCCGCCGGCCGCGCGCGCTTCGAGCGCTGCGTGGTGTTCCACAGTCTTTCCAAGCGCTCGAGCGTCCCGGGCCTGCGCTCCGGATTCATGGCCGGCGACCCCGCGATCATGGCGCGCCTGCTGCTGTACCGGACCTACCACGGCAGCGCCATGCCGGTGCCCACGCAGCTCGCCAGCGTCGCCGC